>JAQUVQ010000023.1 GCA_028693285.1 Smithellaceae bacterium | reverse complement strand
TTGAACTGCGCCGGTCTCTTTTCCAGAAACGCCTTGGCGCCTTCTTTGAAATCTTCGGTGACCAGCAGGGTTTGGAAGGCGGCTTTCTCAACCCTGGTGATCCCGTCGTAAAGGGTGCCCTCCAATCCCAGGCGAACGGCTTTCATGATCTCGCGCTGTGCCACGGGAGCGCCGCCCGCCAGTTTTTTGGCCAGTTTTTTGGCGGTTTCCAGGACTTCGGCGGCGGGGACGACCTTGTTGAGCAGGCCGAGCGCGAGCGCTTCTTTGGCCGGCATGAAGTCGCCGGTGAGCATCAGCTCCAGCGCCTTGGTTTTGCCGATATAGCGGGGCAGGCGCTGAGTTCCGCCCCAGCCGGGATTGAGGCCGAGCTTGACTTCGGGAAGGCCCACCACCGCTTCTTCCGCCATGATTCTCAAATGGCAGGAGCAGGCCAGCTCCAGGCCCCCGCCCAGGGCCAGGCCCTGAATGGCCGCGATGATGATCTTCGGGTAATTTTCAATTTTGAAATATACGTCGTTGCCGTCGTACTGGGGCACTTTGCCCGACTGGAGGTCGGCAAATTCGGTGATGTCCGCGCCCGCTGAAAAGCATTTCGGGCCGGTGCCGGTAATGATGAGCACGCGCACGGAGTCGTCCTTTTCGCAGCGGTTGAGCAGGTCGGTTAAATCCCGCAAAACCCCCTGCGCCATTGCGTTGGCCGGCGGATGATTGATGGCCGCCACCACGACCGCGCCGTCTTGTTCCACAACCAGTTTTTCATACTCAAAAGCCATGTTCCTATCCTCCTTGGGTATTGATTTTAAAGATTTACAGGGAACCGTTCCAAAAACACCGCGGGCACTATAGAAAGAACGCAAAAGCGTGTCAAGAGGAAACAGCAAACCGCCGCCATGCGGGGCAGCGCATGCCAAAATTTTTATTTCCGGCATGCGGAATTTTCTTGAATCCCCGGAAATAAGGTGTATGATTCCGGCGTCCTGCGGGCATGCGGGGCAACCTTCATCAACAATAATGGCGGCGACCATCCATTCCGTGCGGTATCGAGGAGAAGGTTATGAATGTTGCTGTTGTGTTGATTGTAGCGGCGGTTTTGTTCTTTCTGGCCTATCGCTTTTATGCGCGTTTTATCGCGAAGCTTTTCGACGAAAATGACAGCCGGCCCACGCCGGCCTGCGCGCTGCGGGATGACCGCGACTATGTGCCGACCAAACCCGTGATTCTGTTCGGGCATCATTTTGCCAGCATTGCCGGGGGCGGGCCGATTATCGGGCCTACCGTCGCCCTGCTGTTCGGCTATCTGCCTGTCTGGCTGTGGGCGGTTATCGGCACCATCTTTATCGGCGCCGTCCAGGACATGACCGTGCTGTTTGCCAGCGTTCGGGAAAAGGGCAAGTCCATCGCCGAGATCGCCAGAGAGTCCCTGGGCAACACAGGCTTCTTCCTGTTCATCAGCTTTGCCATCCTGATGCTTTTGCTTCTGACCTCCGCCTTTCTGGGGCTGACGGCCGTTTCCCTGACGTCGCTGGTGCCGCTGGAGATGATGAGGCTCACGCCCGACCAGACGATTGTCAAAACCGTGCTGGTGGGTGGCGTGCCCAACGCGCAAATCGGCGGCATCTCCTCGACGTCCCTTATTATCATCACCGCTTTTGCGCCGGTCGTCGGCTGGCTGGTGTACAAAAGAGGCGTCAGCGTCAAGCTGGCCGTACCCCTGGCCGTCATCGTCTGCATAGGCTCCATTTTGTACGGCATGAAATATCCTGTTTCCCTGGACCCGGATGTCTGGATGGTTATTCTCTGCTTTTATACGCTGCTCGCGGCGGGAATTCCCGTCTGGATCATTCTGCAGCCGCGCGATTTCACCAATTCCTTTTTGCTGTATATCGGAGTGGCCGCGCTTTTTGCCGGAGGCATCGCCGCCGGCTTCCAAGGCCTGACCTTTACGGCGCCCGCCTTCAATCTGGCGCAGGGAGCAGACAAGTTGGGGCCGGTCTGGCCTTTTCTGTTCATTACCGTAGCCTGCGGCGCGGTTTCCGGTTTTCATGCGCTGGTGGCCGGAGGAACGTCCAGCAAACAGGTTTCCAGGGAAACGCACGTCAAAAAGATTGCTTTCGGCGGCATGCTGCTCGAAGGCCTGCTCGCCATCGGCGTCATGATTGCCGTCGGCTGCGGGATCGCTTTTGCCGATTTCGTCAACATCGCCTTTCCATCCGCCGCCGGCGTCAAGGCCAATCCCATACTGGCGTTTGCCCTCGGGGTCGGCGGCCTTCTGGACAAATCGCTCGGCATTCCGCCCGTGTACGGAACGGTCTTTGGAATTCTGATGGTGGAAGGGTTTGTCGTCACGACGCTGGACACGGCCGTCCGCTTGAACCGGTATCTGTTTGAGGAGCTCTGGCAGGTCGTTTTCCGGAAAGTTCCGAAAATCATGGGGTCTTATCTTTTCAACGCCTTTCTGTGCGTATCGCTGATGTACTTTCTGGCCTACACCAACGCGTTTGCGGCCATCTGGCCGATTTTCGGCTCCGCCAACCAGCTTCTGGCTTCGCTGGCGCTGATTGCCGTTTCCGCCTGGCTGGTCAAAAGAAAGAAAACGGCCTGGTTTACCATGCTGCCGGCGGTTTTCATGATGATCACCACGATTTATTCGCTGGTGTCGCTGCTGGTCAATAAATACCTTCCCAAGCACAACCTCGCGCTGGCCGTGACGGACGTCGCGCTGATCCTCCTTTCCATCGGCGTGATTGTGCTGGCGCTCAAGAGCTGGCGGGATTTAAAGGCAAAAGCGGGGCAGGCGGCATAACGGAAACGGGGAATAAGGGTGACTCCCCGACCGGCTATTCGGCGACGGGAGTTTTCCCGGCAGTCGGCGGGACTTCTCCGGTCCGCCTATCCGTCCGCGGCCGGCCCGGGTCCCTTGCCGGCGGCTTTGAAGAGGGGGAAGACCCCCTTGCGGACGGAACGAACGTCTTCAATGGTATAAAACGCCAGCGGGTTGCAGCCGCGAACGATTTCCAGCACGGAATCGATGGACTTTCTTTTGACAATGGTAAAAATAATCTTTACCTGCCCCATGGCCCCCTGAGCGTCCACGTGCGTGACGCCGTAACGGTTTTCTTTAAGGCAGCCGATGAGCGCCTCCGCGTCCTTTTGCGTGATGATTCGGATGACCACGGTGCCGATCGCCATTTTTTCTTCGATGATGATGCCGATAAAGTTGCCCATCGCGAAACCGCCCGCATAGGCCACATAGCATATCGGGTTGGACAGGTTCTTGAAAATCTGCGTGATCGCGACCAGCCAGATCAGCACTTCGACAAAGCCGATCGCCGGCGCCAGAAATTTCATTCCCCGCGACACATAGATGATGCGCAGCGTATCGAGCGTGACGTCGCAAATCCGCGCAAGAAAAATCAAGACAGGAAGCAGGACAAATTTGAAGATTTCCGAATGATAAAAAGCGGCAATATCCACTGAAGCTCTCCATTCCTTCAAGAAGGCGCAAACACTATAGGCGATACGGCGCCGCAAGTCAATCCGCTTTCATTTTTTCAAGACACGGGCCATTTCAGGGTTGCAAAAAAACAAATCCTGCGTACACTGACGTGGACAACGCCTTTAAGGAGAATCTCATGGCCCGACACGCTGCCTCACCGCATTCGCCGGTTTACCCTTCCCCCGGCGGGTTTTCCGCCGCTTCCACGCCGACTGCGGGCTGGAAGATTTCGAAGCCCGCGCCGGCAAACGGAGCGGCTGCCTCGAAAAGACGCGGGATTCTGCCGTTTGCCGAGGGTCGCGCGCCAGCGAGACCGAAGGGCCGCAAGGCGGCTTTCATGAGTCGGGTATCCGCTGTGCTGCTGTTGATGCTGAGCCTGGCAGCGATGCCGGCCGAATCCGGGTCTTCGCCGGACGTGTCTTTTTCGTCCGACGCAATGGTTCGCGGCGGCCTGATCCTGCTCAGCATCCAGGGCTGTGAATCCGACGATCTTCAGGTGGTATGGATGGAAAAGGAAATTCCCCTTCTCCGTGGTCGGGACGACGGTGCGTGGCGGGGGTTTATCGCCGCCGATCTGAATCAGAAGCCCGGTGTTTATCCGGTGGCCGTGCGCGTTCCTTCTCTGGAGATGGAAAGAACTTTTGAAATACAGGTCAACGACCGGGATTACGGCGTGCGCAAAATCCGGCTGCCCCGCGCCAAAGTCGATCTGGACGAAGCCTCCCTGAAAAGAGTAAAGACGGAAGCGCGGGCCGTCAGCGCTCTGTGGAAGGCCGAATGCCGCCCTCCGGAATGGGAAGGTTCCTTTTGGATGCCGGTGAACAACAAAATCGTCGGGCCTTTCGGACAGAGAAGCATCATCAACCGTCAGGAGCGCTCTTTGCACACGGGCGTGGATATCCGGGGCAAAACAGGCAGTCCGGTTCGGGCAACCAATGCCGGCACGGTTGTTCTGGCCGCCGATCACTTCTTTACGGGCAAATCCGTTTTTGTGGACCATGGAAGCTGCATCTTCAGCATGTATTTCCATCTGGATCAGATTCGGGTTGAAGAGGGAGAGCAAGTCGAAAAGGGGCGGATCCTCGGAAGCGTCGGCGCCACGGGGCGCGCGACCGGCCCGCATCTGCACTGGGGCGTGCGGATCAGCGGGGCCAGGGTAAATCCTTTGACGCTGATCGAATTGAGCCGGGACCTGGAGTCATAAACGGGCGGAAGCGCCCGGGCGCGCTGCAGATGACGTCCTTCGGAACACCGGCTCCGGCCGTCAAAAGTGCCCCAAAAGGTTGACTTCCTTTGCTGATGGTATATAATTCCGGCGGTTCGGAGGGTAAGAATGCGCGATTTTAAAAATATTCTGTATGCGATGGATCTGGACGGGGAGCATTTTTCTTCCATGGTGCACGCGCTGGAATTTGCGCGGCGTTTCACAAGCCGGATTCATATCCTCTATGTCAATGATCCGCAGGCCGGCTACCGCCATCCGGCGGACCATGAAGATGCCGTGGCCTTGAAAGTCAAGGAAGCAGCGCCCGAATTCCTGCTGGAAAATCTGGATGTCGTTTACGCCGTCTCCAAAGGCGACACCGCCGGAGAAATCGTCCAATACGCCAGGGAAAATCTAATCGACCTGATTATTGTCGGGCATAAACACCGCGGCAAGCTGTATGCATCGATGTTTGACAGCACGGATGTGCACGTCATCGATGAGGCCATGCTGCCCATCTTAGTCTTTCCGGAAATGTAGGGCTTCTCCCAGGGAAGATTCCTTATGAGCGGCAGCCTTGGGGGGCTGCCCGCGTGCGCAGAGGAGAATTTTGCCCATGAAAATCAAAAAAGTCGCGAATCAAACAAGGATCAGGATCGGTCTTTTCGGCTTCGGCAAAACCGGCCGCCTGGTGGCGGAAGAATTTTTTCAGGACGGCCAGTTCGACCTGGAGTGGGTGGTCCGGAAAACCCACAAGGAGCATCACAAATACGCATCCCGCCTGCTGGGGTATGAAGTGGATGACGCGAGGGTTTTTTCAGTGGATGAATCGACCCCTGATTTTTACCGGCGCCACCCGGTGGACATCATCGTTGATTTTTCAAGCGCCGCCGCGCACCGGCAGTACGCTCCCGCCGCCGATTTTGGGATCAGGATCATTTCCGCCATCTCGAAGTACAGGGCGGAAGACCTGGAGGATTTAAAGCGGATGTCCGAAAAGACGGCGGTTCTGTATTCGCCGAACATCACCCTGGGCATCAATTTTCTGCTGGTGGCGTCGCAGATCCTTCAGGGAATCGCACCGCACGCGGATATTGAAATCGTGGAAGAGCACTTTCGCGGCAAAAAGGAGGAATCCGGCACCGCTTTGAAAATCGCGGAGATTCTGGGCCTCGAAAAGGAAAGGCGCGTCAATTCCATTCGCGTGGGAGGAATTGTGGGCAAGCACGAAATCATTTTCGGACTGCCCAACCAGACCATCCGTCTGGTGCATGAGAGCATCAGCCGGGCGGCATTCGGCCAGGGCGCCATTTTTGCCGCCAAATGGCTGATCCACGCTCCGCCGGGCCTTTATTCCATGGAAAACATCATCGTGGACATGTTCCGGAAAAACATTCCCGTTTACTAGATTTCAATCAGCATCAGTTTGTCGCCGGTCTCCACGGATGAACCGGGAGACGAAAAAATTTCCGAGACCTTGCCGTCCACGTCCGATGCGATGTTGGTGAGCATTTTCATGGCTTCCAGAACGACCAGCGTGTCGCCGGCGCCG
Organism: Smithellaceae bacterium; assembly: GCA_028693285.1. GTDB lineage: Bacteria > Desulfobacterota > Syntrophia > Syntrophales > Smithellaceae > UBA8904. Next base: position 34,897 of record JAQUVQ010000023.1, on the reverse strand, counting down.
ACCTCGTCGCCCACCGCCACCGGGATCTGGTTGACGACGCCCTTCAGGGTTGCGCGAATGTCGCCCATTCTGGCCAGCGCCCCGATTTCCTTGGCGGAAAGCGCCAAGGCGGCCTTAGGCTTTTCTCCTTCCTCTTCGGCCGGCGTGACGATCGGTTCGGGGTGGTAATCAACGCCCAGATGCGTCATGTGCGAGCCGTCTTTGGTGCGGCGGGAAGGGCCGATTTCAATGGTGTGCAGTTTGCCGGTGGCGTCGGGGAACTCGAACTTGTCGCCGATGGCGAAACCGCCGCGCCGGAACCACACTTTGGGCGGCAGCACCCATGTTTTGCCGAATTTTTCCTCGAATTTGAAGAAGCCCACCGCGTCGTTGGGATGCTGCAGATACAGCACCAGTTCGTCGTCGGTGGCCTTCCGGCCGATCGCGTGCTCCAGGATTCTTCTTTCCACGTCCAGATCGACGTCTTCGATTTTCTGGTAGCCGGCTTCGCGCCTTACGATTTTTTTCCAGTCCTTTCCGAAGACCGCTTCGTAGATCTCCGGCGCCGGCTTGTAAAACGGAAACTTGCCGTAGCGCTCCAGCAGCAGATTTTTCAAATCATCGCTCACGTCCCGGTAGCGCGCCCCCTTCACGACATTGTTGGCGGCCGTGGTCCACAGGATCTGCGAACCGGGGGTGACGCTCCAGAAGTTGCCCAGCTCGATTTGCACGCGGGGCAGCTCGTTCTGCAGAATTTCCGGCATGCGGTCCAGGAAGCCGCCCTTTTGCGCCTGTTCGAAGCTGGACCCCGTCGCGCCGCCGGGCAGTTTGTGGGTCTGCACCGTCGGGTCAAATCCGAAAAACTGCGATTCGAAATCGCGGTAGCAGGGGCGTTCGTGCCGCAGTTTGCTGGACGCGTCGATGACGGCCTGTTTGTCCAGCCCGACGGCGGGATAGCCGTAATCTTCCAGCGTGTTGACCACCGTCAGGAGCGGCGGGGGTCCGTAGAAGCCGGTCAGCGCGTGGTCGCTCGCGTCCACGATTTTTGCTCCGTTCTGCACGGCGGCCACGATGCGGCCGATTTCGTTGCCGTCGGTGTTGTGTCCGTGGTAGTGAATCAGCAGGTCGGGATACTTCTGCAGGATGGCGCGCACCAGTTCGCCGATGCGCCCGGGCGATCCAAGGCCGCCGTGGTTTTTGATGGCCAGCAGAATATCCGGTCCGGTCACGTCCAGAATTTCGCCCACTTTTTTGACGTAGAACCGGTTGGTATGCTCCGGCCCCGTCGAAAAGCAGACGGCCGCCTCGAGCATGCGCCCCGCTTTTTGGACTTCTTCGTAAACGGGGACCATGTTGGGGATGTAATTTAAAAAGTCAAACACCCGCCAGACGTGGACATGGCGGGCAAAGGTTTCCACGGTGAGGCGGATGACGTTTTCCGGATACGGGCGGTAGCCGAACAGGTTGATGCCGCGGCAGAGGGTTTGGAAAAGCGTATCCGGCATGTGGACGGCAAGGACCTCGAGTTTCTCCAGCGGATTCATCTGTTTGCGCAGCATATCGACATGGACCGAAGCTCCGCCCGTGATTTCCAGCGAAAAGTAGCCGGCCGCGTTGCGCTCCGGGGCGACGAGGATCTGGGTGTGGGGCATGATCCGGTTTTTGAAATCCGACTGCGAAAGATCCCTCTCGGTATTGGTGAGATAGTACCCTTTTTGTCCGCGCATTTTCTCCAGGACGGCTTTGACCCCGGCGCGCTGAAGTTCGCGGGGGGTGATTCTTTCTTCGGGGAGGATTTTCATGCGATAGGTCTCCTTGCAGCTTTGCCCGTTCAGTAGGCGTAGGGATTGATTTTCCGCGAGTGGATTTCCGCGATCAGTTTGGACAGCCTGGCGATTTCCCGCTCCGGCTCCGGATAATCGAACAGTTCGGGATGGGCATCGAGGTAGTCGGTCGTAAAGCGGCCGTCCCGGAAATCCGCATCGTCGCAGATGGACAGGTAAAAGGGAATCGTGGTTTTGGGGCCGACAATCAGGAAGTCCTTGAGGGCGCGCTTGAGCCGCTGAATCGTCTGCTGCCAGGAATAGCCGCGCACGGTGAGCTTGACCAGGAGCGAATCGTAATCGGTGGGAATTTTGTAGCCCTGATAGACGATGCCGTCGAGCCGGATTTCCGGTCCGCCGGGCGATTGATACACTTCGACGCGCTTGCCGCCTTCGGGCATGAAGTTGTTTTTCGGATCCTCCGCGTTGATGCGGACCTGGATGGCCTTGTTGACCAGATGAATGCGCTCTTCGGGAATTTCCAGGCGGCCGCCTTCGGCGAGCAGCACCTGCTGGCGGATGATGTCGATGCCCGTGAGAATTTCCGTCACGGTGTGCTCCACCTGCAGACGGGTGTTGACCTCCATGAACCAGAATTGATTGGTTTTCGGGTCTACCAGAAATTCCACCGTGCCGGCGTTGACGTAACCGGCTTCACGGGCCGCCCGAATGGCCGTTTGGTGCATGGCGTCGAGCACGTTTTTCGGCAGGTCGGCCGGCGCGATTTCCAGCAGCTTCTGGTGGCGGCGCTGAATGGAGCAGTCGCGCGTGCCCAGATGCATCACGTGGCCGTAGGCATCGGCCAGAATCTGCACTTCGACGTGGCGCGGCGACTCGACGCATTTTTCGATGTAAATGCGGTCATCGTTGAAGGCGGAGCGCGCCTCGGAGCGCGCCTGCGGAAGCTGGGAGCGCAGCTCTTCCTCGCTTGCGATTTTACGGATGCCGCGACCGCCGCCGCCGGCCAGCGCCTTGAACATGATCGGATAGCCGTGCGTTTTGCCGAAGGCCACGGCCTCCGCAAGGCCCGCATCGCCTTCGGAAAGAGTGCCGGTTCCCGGAACAAAGGGAATGGAGGCCTTTTCCATGATTTCGCGGGCGACGACCTTGTTGCCCAAGTCGCGGATCACCCGGGGCGGCGGGCCGATGAACGCGATGTCTTCGTTCTCGCAGGCGGCGGCAAGCTCCGGATTTTCCGATAAAAAGCCGTATCCGGGGTGAATGGCGTCCGCGCCGGATTTTCGCGCCGCCCAGATGATTTTATCAATATTCAGATAATCCCTGCGCGGCCCGTCGCCGATCAGAATGGCCTGATCGGCAAATCGCAGGAAATACGCTTCGCTGTCCGGTTTTTCATAAACCGCGACGGTGGAAAGCCCCATTTCCTTGGCGGTGCGGATAATGCGCAAAGCGATTTCCCCCCGGTTGGCCACCAGTAATTTTTGGATTTTTTTCATAAACGCCCTTCCTTCTTTCGCTGCGATGCCGTCCCCATTTGATGGAGTTATACTTGCCCCGCACAAAGCCTGTCAAGCACAGAGTCTTGCATTGATTATTTTGACGAAATATTTTAACGTGTCGCAGGTTTATTGAGGGCGTCCTTATGAAAGACAGTACAATGAAGGGTTTCTTCGATTATCGCAGCAAGGTGATCGGTACGGATCAGGCGCTGGAAAAGCTGAAGCCCGGGCAGAAGATATTTTTATCCAGCGGCGTTGCGGCGCCGGGGAAAGTCCTCACCGCGCTGGCCCGGTCGGATGCGAAAAATCTGCGCGATCTGGAGATCATTCAGCTCATTACGCTGCGAAAATACCTGTCCCACCAGAGCTCCGACCAGTACCGGCTGAAAACCTTCAACGTCGGAGAAAGCATCAGCAAGGAAGTCGCCGAGGGCCGGGTTGATTTCATCCCCGCCAACCTGATGGAGCTGCCGTACATTTTTTTAAGCGGCGCAGTGGCGGTGGACGTCGCGATCATTCAGACGTCCGTGCCGGATGACAAGGGCTTCATGTCCCTGGGCGTCGCGGTGGACGTGGCCAATATCGTCATCAAGCAGGCCGCGCTCGTGATCGCCGAAATCAATCCGAACATGCCGGTGACGCTGGGCGAAACGACCATCCACATCAGCAGCATCGATTATGTCGTCGAAAGCGATCTGCCGCTGGTCGAGCGGATCAGCCGGCCGTATGACGCGGTTACGGACCGCATCGGCTGGAATATCTCCAACCTGATCGACGACGGGGCGACCGTCGTGCTGCACGTGGGCAGACTGTTCAACGCCGTGGCCGACCACCTGAAGCAAAAGCGCAACCTCGGCATCGTAACGCATGTGGTTTCCGATTGGGCGCTGGACCTGATTGAATCCGGCGCCATCTCGCTGGACCGCAGCCGGTTCAACGGCGGACTGATCACCGCCAGCTACTGCTACGGCAGCAAGGCGCTGTACGAATACGTTCACCGCAACCCCATCTTTGAATTTTATCCGATCGCGAGACTCAACAATCCTTTCGTGGTGCGCCGGATCAAAAGCCTCATCGCCATCATGAATGTGAAAAAGATCGATATTTCCGGCGAGTCGGTCATCTTCCATTCCGGCGACAACCTGCTGACCGGCTACGAAAGCAAGCTGAACTTCGCCGTCGGCGCGACCATGACGCGAAGGGGCAAGGCGATCGTGGCGCTCAATTCCGTGGATACGGAGGGAAACAGCAACATCGTCATCAAGTTTGACGGCCGGGCCGACAACACCCACAGCACGCTCGGCGTCGTAAAGTATATCGTCACCGAATACGGCGTGGCCAATCTTTTCGGAAAGTCCATTCGGGAAAGGGCGCTGGCCATGATCGACATCGCGCACCCCGACCATCGCGAAGACCTGCTCAAACAGGCCAAGGCGCTCAATTATGTTTACGCGGACCAGATTTATTTCGCCCGCCACGCGGCCAACTATCCGGCGCTGCTGGAAACGCGCAAATCCCTGAAGGACGGCCTGGAAATCAAGGTCCGTCCGATCAAGCCTTCCGACGAGGACAAGATGCGGCGGCTGTTTTACAACTTCTCCGACGAATCGAAATACTTCCGTTATTTTGCCCCGAAGCCGGTCATGCCCCACAAGGAAATGCAGACGTATGTGAGCATCGATTACGACAAGGTTCTGTCCGTGGTGGCCGTCGCGGAAAAGGGGCGCAACGAAAGAATCATCGCGGAAGCCCGTTACGCGTATGACAAAAGCGCCGAAGCGTATGAGGTTGCCTTCATCGTCGATGAGGACTTTCAGGGAAAGGGCGTGGCCGCCTTTTTGTTTAAGTATCTGGTCAAAATCGCGCGCGACCGTGGAATTCAATGCTTTATTGCCTATGTGCTGCCGCGCAACGAAGCCATGCTGAAGGTCTTTGAAAAATCAAAGCTGCCCGTCCGGAAATCGTATGAAAACGACTCGCTGGCTTTGCGTTTTGACCTGACGCAGGCAAAGGCGGAGCCGGACGCGGCCGCGAAAAAATAGGCGCTGCCTCCCGCAATTCATTCTTGCCATAACCACCGGATTATGGAATACTTCGCCGCAACTTGCGGCCGATTAGCAGCGCATTTCGGGTTATTTATTTTGCCCCGGCGATGGAAACAAAATCAGCTATATCAATTATATCGAGGGAGGTAGCGAGATCATGTCAAATGCAGTCATTGTCAGCGGTGTGCGCACCGCGGTTGGAGCCTTCGGCGGCTCTCTGAAAGGCGTTCCCGCCAAAGACCTGGGAGCGCTGGTGATTCGTGAATCGTTGATTAAAGCCGGTTTCAAGCCGGCTTTGCCGGCGCATGCCAGGGAGGACGCGCCGGATACGGCCAAAAACGAAGGCCTTTGCCCCATCGAGCAGCAGTACGGCAAATGGGATGACAGACTCCGGGAGCTTGCCGTTGATGAGGTCATCATGGGCAACGTCATCGGCGCCGGCCAGGGGCAGAACGTCGGACGCCAGGCCATGATCCGCGCCGGCCTTCCCAAGGAAACGACCGCCATCACCGTCAACAAGGTTTGCGCCTCCGGCATGAAAGCCATCGCGCTGGCCGCCGCCACCATCAAGGCCGGCGACAACGAAGTGGTGATCGCGGGCGGCATGGAAAACATGAGCGACGTGCCCATCGGCCTGCCGAAGGCCCGCTGGGGCCACCGCATGGATATGCCGTTCGGCAAAACTGTTGATCTGATGGTGTTTGACGCCCTCTATGAAATCTTCTACGGCTATCACATGGGCGTTACCGCGGAAAACATCGCCGCCCGCTACAGCATTTCCCGCGAGGAGCAGGACAAACTGAGCCTGGAGAGCCACACCCGCGCGCGCAACGCGATCAAAAGCGGCCTTTTGAAAGATGAAATTGTTCCCGTGTCGATTCCCCAGAAAAAGGGCAATCCCATCGTCTTCGACACGGACGAACGCCCGATGGAAACCAGCATGGAGAAGCTCGCCAAACTGGGCACGGCCTTCAAGAAAGACGGCACGGTGACGGCCGGCAACGCCTCCGGCATCAACGATGCCGCGGTCGCGCTGCTGGTTATGAGCGAGGAGAAAGCCAAAGCGCTGGGATTAAAACCCCTGGCCCGCATCAAGGGCTACGCCTCCGGCGGCGTCGATCCCGCGTACATGGGACTGGGGCCCGTTCCCGCCGTGCGCAAACTGCTCCGGATTACCGGCACGTCGATTAAGGATTACGGCCTGTTTGAACTCAACGAAGCCTTTGCTTCACAGGCCATTTCCTGCCTGCGCGAGCTGGGCATTCCCTGGGATATTACCAATGTCAACGGTTCGGCCATATCCATCGGCCATCCGGTCGGCTGCTCGGGGGCGCGCATCGTGCTGGCGCTGGCCAATGAGATGAAGCGCCGCAACGTGGGCCTGGGGCTGGCTTCCCTGTGCATCGGCGGCGGACAGGGGATGGCGATTGCCATCGAAGCGGTTTAATCAATATTTTATATCGTAGGGAACGGTTTCAATCACCTAAAGGTCACGAGACCGTTCCCTATATTTTTATGGAGTTGTTCATGCCGCATCAAACCGTCAACGACATCAAAATCTATTACGAAGAGAAGGGAACGGGAGAGCCGCTCTTGCTCCTCGACGGCCTGGCTTTCCCGATGGACTTGTGGTTTGCGCAGATCGAGGAGCTTTCCAAAGACTTCCGGGTTATTGCCATGGACAACCGGGGCATCGGCCGAAGCGACAAGCCGGACGATGTGTATTCCATGGAATTGATGGCTTCTGATTCGGTGGGCCTGCTTCGGGCGCTGGGCATTCAAAAGGCCCACGTGGCCGGCCTCTCGATGGGCGGCTTCATTTCCCAGGAAATCGCGCTTTCCTATCCGGAAATGGTCAACCGGCTGATTCTGGTGGCGACCGGCATGGGCGGCCACCGGTCGCTGACGCTGGGAAAGCCTTTCTGGGACAGGACGGCCGCCGCCATTGCCGGAAAGAAGCCCTGGGAAATTTATCGCATCGATCTGACGCTGATGACCGCGCCGGGTTTTGTGGAACAGCAACCGGATACCCTGGACAAGGCCGTTGAGCTGCGCATGAAAAATCCGCAGCCGTTCCATGCCTTTGTGAGGCAGTTTACGGCCGCCGGTCTGTTTGACAGCAACGAGCGGGTGCATAAAATCGATCAGCCCACGCTGATCGTTCTGGGCCGGGAGGACCCGATTTTTCCAATTGCCCTGGCGGAAGATTTCCGCCAGAAGATGCCGCAAGCAAAGATGGTAATTTACGAGAACTGCGGCCACGCGATCCATCTGGAAAAGCCGGACCGGCTTTCAAACGATATAAGAGAATTTTTGAAAGGAAATTAGACCGAAGGCCTGCAAAATATACCTTCGGCCTTCAGTCTTCAGTCTTTTTCCGTGTCCTTGACGATCGGAAGGGCGTTGGGGCCATAGCAACCCATAAAAAATGGGTGTCCATGAGAGCAAATTCCATTCAACCCGTCACGCCTGACGAAGCCGTCAGGGCTGTCCGCTCCGGCGATCACGTTCATATCAGCGCGACGTCCAACACCCCCGCGTGCCTGGTCGAGGCGCTGTGCCGGCGCGGCCGCTCGGGCGAACTTCGCGGCGTCCGCATTCATCATCTCCACACGGAAGGCCCCGCGCCTTACGCCGATCCGGCGTTTGAAGGCGTCTTTCAGCTCGATTCCTTTTTTGTCGGCCCCAATGCCCGCCGCTCGACGCAGCAGGGATACGCCGATTACATCCCCGTGTTTCTGGGGGAAACCCAGCGTCTCTATCGCGAAGGATACCTTCCGTGCGACGTCGCCCTGATTCAGGTGAGTCCGCCCGACGAACGGGGGCGCGTCTCCCTGGGGACATCGGTGGACGCGTCCGTGGCCGCCGTCGAAAAGGCCAGGGTCGTGATCGCCGTGATCAATCCGCATGTGCCCCACACGTACGGCGACGGCCTCATTCACGCCTCCCGCATCCATTTTTTCGTGGAAGACGACGCGCCGCTGGAAACGGTTCACTTCGCTTTGCCGGACGCTGTCGAGGCGGCCATCGGCAAACACTGCGCTTCGCTCATCGAAGACGGAGCGACGCTGCAGATGGGCATCGGCGCGATTCCCAACGCGGTGCTCACGCAGCTTTCCGGGCATAAAAATCTTGGAATCCACACGGAGATGTTCGCCGACGGCGTGATCGATCTGGTTGAAAAGGGCGTCATCAACGGAGAGAACAAGGCCATCGACCGGGGCCAAATGGTGGCGACGTTTCTTTTGGGGTCCAAAAGACTTTACGACTACACGCATTGCAACGACCGCGTGCTGATGAAGGACGTCGGCTACACCAACGATCCGTTCATCATCGCGAAAAACCCGAAGGCCACGGCGATCAACTCCGCGCTGCAGGTTGATCTGACCGGCCAGATCAGCGCCGACTCGCTGGGGACGAAATGCTACTCCGGCGTCGGGGGGCAGATCGACTTTTTTTACGGCGCGTCGCGCTCGGCGGGCGGAAAACCCATTCTGGCGATGCCGTCGGTGACGGAAAAAGGCATCAGTAAAATCGCCCCCATTCTGCTTCCCGGCGCGGGTGTGGTGACGACGCGCGCCCACGCGCACTGGCTGGTGACGGAATTCGGAGCGGTGAATCTGTACGGCCGTTCCCTGCAGGAGCGGGCGCGTCTGATCATCGGCATCGCCCATCCGGACCACCGGGAAGCTCTCGATCGTGCCGCGTTTGAACGCTTCGGCCCCCACTACCGTTTTGCGCCCGCCTGACCAATCGGATCGGATCTGTTCAAAGTCTTGTTCAAATATCCATTTTCTGCTACAAATCCACCCGGCATAAATGAAATATCCATCATGGAGTAGGCCGACATGGTTGCAGTTCAAAAACCTTTTTTTATCCATCCGCGCTTTTGGCCGGCCGGGAGAATGTCCGCATGAATGATCACGCCGGGACGAGGCAGGCCCTGCTCGGTGAACTGGCTTCCCTGAGAGAAAAGATTGCGAAACTGGAGCGCTCCGCGCTGGATCAAAAACGCGTGAAGGAGGCGTTGCGGGAAAGCGAGGAGAAATACCGGCTGCTTTTCGAGTATTCCCCCCTGGGCAATTTTTACTTTGATGAAAAGGGCGTCATTGTCGCGTGCAATGATCATTTCGTCGACATTATCGGGTCTTCCAAAGAAGTCCTGATCGGCCTGGACCTGTTTGCGCTGCGGGATCAAAAGATTGTTGACAGCATTCGGCAGGTGCTCGAAGGCCAGACCGTTTTTTATGAGGACGTGTATCATTCCGTCACCGCGAAAAAGTCCACGCCGGTTAGGGTAATTTTCACGCCGGTCCATCTGGAGGGCAAGGGCATTATCGGCGGCGTGGCGATGATTGAAGACATCACCGAACGCAGGCGCGCGGAGGCGGCGCTGCGGGAGAGCGAAGAGCATTACCGGTCTCTGGTCGAAAATGCCGATGAAGCGATCATCGTGATTCAGGACGGCAGGATCAGGTTTGTCAACGCCCGGGCGGTCGAGGCCTTTGGATATTCAGTGCAGGAATTTATGTCGATCCCTGTCTTTGAACTGGTGCATCCGGAGGACAGGGACATGGTGATCCGGCGGTATCTTGAGAAAATCAACGGCGATGCCGCCCCCACGCGGCATACCTACCGGGCGCTCTACAAGAAAGGCCTCGTCGCGTGGATCGAGATCAGCTCCATCCTCATCAACTGGGAGGGCCGTCCCGCGACGTTGAATCTCATCACAGATATCACCGACCGCAAAAAATCGGAGGACGCCCTGCGGGAAAGGGAGGAGAAGTACCGGACCATTCTGGAAAGCATCGAGGACGGCTACTTCGAGCAGGATCTATACGGCAATTTTATATTCGTTAACGATTCCATGTCCAGAATCTACGGGTATTCGAAGGAAGAATTAATCGGATTGAACTACAAGCAGTACACCGATTTTGAAAGCGGAAGAAAATGCTTTCACATCTATTTGAATATTTACAAAACCGGGAAGCCCGGCAAAGTCGTTGACTTTGATATTGTCCGGAAAGACAACACCAGAAGACATGTCGAATCGTCCGTTTCTCTCATCCGTGATCCGACGGGAAAACCGATCGCCTTTCGGGGGATTGTGCGGGACGTCACGGAACGCAAGCAGTCAGAGGAGGCCCTGAGCCAAAGCTTTGTCAAACTTCGCGCCGCGCTTGCCGCCACCGTGCAGGCAACGGCCATGATGGTGGAAACCAGGGATCCCTACACGGCGGGCCATCAGCGCCGGGTGGCCGACATGGGCCGGGCCATTGCCTTGGAGATGCAACTGACCGACGAGCAGATCGAAGGCATTCATATGGCGGGCATGGTCCATGATCTGGGCAAAATCTCCGTTCCCTCCGAGATTCTCAGCAAACCCACCAGGCTGACCGACCTGGAGCGCCGGCTCATCAAAACCCACTCGCAGGCCGGCTATGACATCCTCAAGGACATCGAGTTTCCCTGGCCCATTGCGAGGATCGTTCTGGAACATCATGAACGGATGGACGGTTCCGGTTATCCCAACGGCCTTAAAGGGGATCAGGTGCTTCCGGAGTCCCGCATCCTGGCCGTTGCGGATGTCGTGGAAGCGATGGCCTCGCATCGTCCCTACCGTGCCGGGCTTGGCATCGAAGCCGCCCTGGCCGAGATCGAAGCGAACCGGGGGACTCTCTATGACCCGGTTGTGGCGGATGTCTGTCTGAAATTGTTTCGCGAAAAGGGCTATCGCCTGCCCGAATCCTGAAAATCAATGCTTCCGATCCGGCATTCGCTGAAGCAGCCCCTCCGGTCGTCCGGAGTGGAAACGCTTCTCGCCCGCTACCAGCTTGTTGAGCCCTGGACCGCGTCCTGATAGTCGGTCTGCCCGGGCCGGTGCCGGGGCGGAAGGATTTGCACGGAGTATTTGCAGACCGGGTCTGTGTCCCTGCGCCAGAGATTCGCCCCGTACTCCACGGGAAGGGAAACATAGCCGAACGTTTCATCGCCGTCGTGAATCGCGTAATTCTGGAAGTGCGCGAAAGCCTGCTTCTCCGGTTTTTCCAGATCGTCGAGGCTTTTGAGCACCCGCTGCCGCGGATAATCCGTGCACACGGTTGCTTTCCCCGTGGCGTGGACGACGCCGGCCAGCGTTCTGTCGGGAGCCCCCTCGGGATTTTCCAGCTTGATGATTTGTTCGTAGGGAGCATTGGGAATCCCGGAGACTTCCTGCTTGGGGATAATGGTATAGCCGTCGCAGCCCATCATCGCCAACAAAAGACACACCGAAACACTTTTGATGAAATTTCCAAAGCGATCTCTCATCTTTCCCTTCCGCCTTTCCCGGAAGCGGGCGCCAAAGCCGATCCGGCCGGCGCCCTTTCCGATGCCGTCAGGCTACTATCGCCGGGAAGGCTTGTCAAGGACGGCCGAAGACATGGCCAGACAATTTCCTGAAATACACGTTTTTGCCTTCGGCTTTTTTGTGGTATAGTGCCGCCGCTTTGCGGCAAAAAACTCCTGCGCGATACGGAACGGAAAACATGAAAGTATTCAAAATCAAATTTGGGAAGAGCGGCGAAAACGCAGATGCTTTCGGAATACGTTTTCTGGGGGATTTTGAGGGCAAGGTGGGCCGGAACGGCAGCTTCAGCGAAATTATTCCCGCAGCGGATTCGGCGCCCATGATCATGCATCAAAGGATTACGATCTGGTTTACGTTTGAAAGAGTCAGACCGTTCGACACCGTCTCCGGCTTTGTCCGCCAGTTGACGGAACTACTGAAAGAGAAAGATTACATCGTCAAATACTCCTTTATTGACGGATTGTTCAATACGACCGTGATGAATGACCCGAATCCCACGGAGGGGCTTTCCGACCAGAAGGTTCCCGGCAACGCCGCCGCCGGTTTTTCCGTCACAGCCGAAAAACAGAGCGCCAAATTGAAATTTACGGCAAATGAGATCGTGTCGGTCGGCGAAGCGGCCGCGAAATTGGGCCTCAAGATTTATGGCAGAAAGCTGGAGAGAGTCAGTGTCAACCGGTAAATTGGCCCGGCCTGTGTTGTAAATTCATGCCCTCTTCCGTTGGGTGACATTTGAAATTCTCGTTCTAAAATGTAACCATGAATGCGGAAATCCGGCGCGCCTTCTTTCCCCCTTGTATTGACGCAGCAATTTTCACGATTTGGCCTTGAAAACGTTGCCATTCGTGATCAGGCCTGCCGCTTTTGCTTTGGGGCTAAGGCGTTTCTTCAGCCGGCGGAATCTGGCCTCCCACAAAAACTCCCCCAGCGACTCTTTTACGATATCGCTTTTATTTCTTCCTGTTGCACGGCCAACGGCATCCAGTTCCAACGCCATTTTCTCCGGCAGTCTGACAGACAGAACGCTTCTCATCCTGCACCTCCAACACTACAATACATTGCGGTCGTAAGGGATTCAAGTTGAAAAATCATTAATTGGAGAGGCGGGCGGCGAAAAAAATTGTAATTCCCGCTGCGTTATTAACGCATAGCGGCCAATCTTTCCTGCGCCCGGAATATTATTTTCGGATCATCCGGTTGATGCGTACGTACCGACAAAGTCCCATGTGGGTTTATAACTGAAAACTGATGATAACCAAGTGAAAGCAAATATCTAATTTCCGAACAGAATGAACTGGGCCTTATTCCAATGCCCGGTTTTGGGGGAGAATTTCAAGACGATCCTCAGATATCCATTATCAACGTGGCATCGACTCAGGTGTGAGATAAAAGAGTTTTGATTTTATTGAGCAATTCGTTGAGAACGATCGGCTTTGCCATAAAAATGCGGCCACAGATAACACCGCCTGATTTCCTGATTTCCTCCTTGCTGATGATCGCTGTCAAATATATAATAGGTATGGTTGCAGTCAGTGGGTCCTCCGATAGTTCTTCAGCCACCTCGGTGCCAGCCATGCCGGGCATAATAATATCAAGCAGAATAATATCCGGCTTCTGCGTCTTGGCGAGTCGCATACCTTCACTGCCCTTCGTAGCCGTCAATACCTGAAATGCGCCGTTTGACTCAATGGATTTCTTGATAAAGCGGCAAAAATCTTCTTCGTCATCGATCACAAGTATTACTTTTCCACGCATATCACAACCTCCCTGATTGTTACCCTCGAAACTGAATTATTTTTACTATCACGGATGTTTGAAGGTATTTGAGATGATCCAGGTGTGTGCCATCAGGATTCATCCTTCCCATAAGTTCTTACCCCTTATCCCGTTACAATGAGTCATTTTTTACAACGGTTCTTACGGGAAGCTCGATCATGAAAGATGCACCTCCCCGCTTGTTGTTTTCTGCCCAGATTTTGCCACCGTGATCAGTGACGATTCCGTACGATATAGAAAGCCCCAGCCCTGTTCCTTTTCCCTGCCGGGTTGTGAAAAAGGGATCAAATATCTTCGGCATATCCTCATTCTTGATACCGGTGCCGGTATCTGAAACAACGATCATCAATGAATCATGATCTTCGGTCAAGGCGTTCCTGCGGGTTATTATTCGCAATACTTTTTTCTCTTTCTCCGCCATGGCGGCTGTGGCATTCGAAATAAGATCAACGAGAACCTGCTCTATCTTTTCTTTGTCCATGAAGATTGCCGGCAAATCGGGCTGGTATTGCGTCTCTATTTCTATCCCGTCGATCTTCAACTGAGTTGAGTAAAGCATTAAGACATTAGCGATGACATCGTTAAGATCGGCCATGACCATTTCTTTGCCGGAAATACGGGAAAACTGCTTAAGACTTTCCGCAATGGTGACGATGCGGCTGACATGCGTCATGCAGATTCTTATATCTTCTTTGACGTCCGGTGGCAGGGTTGCTTTGTTCTGCAATAACTGCAATCCCAGGGAAATGATGTTTAAGGGATTGAGGATCTCATGGGCGACCCCGGCCGATAGCAGACCTATGGAAGCAAGTTTCTCCGCTTGAATCAATTGCTCTCGGGTATTTTGCAGCTTCTTTTCCGTATTTTTCTGTTGGGTTAGATCTATGATGGCCCCTCTCAATCCTACAATCTCGCCCTCGTGGGTAATACGGCTTGCATTATTCAGAAAGGGAAAAGTGCTGCCGTCCTTCCTAATCCCCGTATACTCGGTGCCTCCTGTTCTTTTTCCGCTCATTACGATCAACGCAGTCTCTACTGCTCTGTCAAGATCCTGAGGGCTAATGAGCTGAAATACATTCAGGCCTTTCTTGAGGTCGTCCTGTACATAGCCAAAAGTTTTAAAGATTTCTGGGTTACCGGAAATGATATTGCCTTTCGTGTCCATTTCATACAGCGATATCGGCAGGAAATCAACCAACTCTCTATATTTTTGTTCGCTTTTCCGCAACTCCTGCTCCACCTTGTGGCGTTTGGTTATGTCTCTTGAAACTCCGTGCAGCCCGGTCAGAACTCCCTGATCGTCACGAATCCCACTGATGATGTTCTCGATCCAACGGGTAGAGCCGTCCTTATGGCAGTATTCCAATTCAAGGATTAGCTTCCTTTCGGGATCTGATTGACCATCTTTCTCCAGCGCAAGTTCCTTAGCCAAAACGTCCAGCGCGATGAACATCGATGCCGGGGTCAGTTGTTCGTGGACATCCTGGGCCAGTCGTTCTTCAGGGGTAAATCCGAGCACTGCCTCGATCGATGGGCTGACATAGACCGTGCGCAGATTCATGTCCTGCATCCAAACAACATCCGTCATCTTTTCCGTAATGAACCTGTGCTTCTTTTCGCTCTCTGCCAACGCCTTCTCGATCCGTTTGCGCTCAGTGATGTCCCTTACAACGGCGGTTACGCCAAAAATTTTACCCTCCCGAATAATGGGCGTGCCGGTTACTTCCCTGATTTTTCTTGTTCCGTCTTTTGCAACAAATTCATAAACCGCACACTTGATCTCTACACCTGAAAGGACTTGTATGACATCAGAGATTGCCCTCGTAAGGGATTCTGGCGTCAGGATACCTAAATCTTGAATAGGCCTGTTGATCACTTCTTCGACTTTGTAACCCAATTGTGTCTCGATACTCGGGGTTATACTCGAAATATTAAAATTACGATCGACTGTAAAGATACCGTCGTAAGTGCTTTCAAAGGCTAATCGATATCTTGTTTCGCTCTCTCTCAGGTGCTCCTCTGCCTTCTTGTGATCCAATACCAATTGTTCCAATTCCTGGATTCTCTGCTTTAAGACGGATATCTCTTTGATCAGTTCTTCATTTGTCTTGGATAAATCGTTCACCGTGTACCCCCCGCGTTGCGAGAGACGATAACTTGTTAGTAAGAAAGGCGAAGTGCTTGTTGAAGATGTCTTAAGCCCCGAGAATAATGCGGCGGATCCATGGGAATGTCAAATGGAAAATAGTACATTGCGATTGGCCACCATCTGAAATCATCATCTTTTCCTGATTCTGCCCGGGTGTGTAGTACAGGAATTCATCGTTAAATGTTGAAGCCGCCTACAAGTCCTAAGCCCTTGATCAGGAAGCGAAGTGATGATAAGTTATCTGAAAGGTTCATGAGCTTAAGACTCAGAAAAAAACCTATTTTTACCATCCTTTTTTGCCTGATACATACACTGGTCAACCCGATTAATAAGTCCCTTAATATCTTCACCCGGTCTGTATTGAGCAATCCCGATACTAACCGTCATATGAATAGTTTCATCGGGCACGGTTGAAAAATTCTCCTTCTTCAACTCAGACATGATTCTTTCGGCAACGATTGTGCCATCCGCAGTTGTGGTCATGGGCAGGATTATGATAAATTCTTCCCCGCCATAGCGATAGGCAGAGTCCGACTGACGCAACTGCCTTTTGATGACTTGGCCAAGACGAAATAAAACCTTGTCTCCGCTGATATGACCGTAAGTGTCGTTAAACCGTTTGAAATCGTCTAGATCAAGAAACAGCAGGGTCAATGGCTGTCCATAACGATCGGTCCGTGTGATCTCCATCGTGATCTGAGCGTAAAAATGCCTGGAATTGTAAAGTTGGGTAAGACCATCGATAATGCTGAGATCACGGTATGTTTTTTCACTCTTTTGCAGCGCCTCTTCGGCCTGCTTGCGCTCGGTGATGTCCGTAATGAGATTCAGTGTTGCGGGACGACCTTCCCAGTCGATCAGAATGGAGCCGATCTCAATCCATGCGGTTTGGTCGCCTTTGTAAATCGATCTGCAAGTATGCCTCGTGCGCGTAGTATCGCCGCTGATTTTTAGAAGGTATCGTTCTATCACCGCATTCCTGTCTTCCGGATGAATTAATTCAAAGACAGGGATCGACAGTAATTCCTTCATCGAATAGCCAAACGACTCTACCGCCCTGGCGTTGACAAATTTAATCATTTCGTCTTGTATCACCATAATAGCTTCGTCGACATTTTCAACCACAGATCGGTAACGCGCCTCGCTCTCTCTCAGCTTCCCTTCTGTCTTGATACGCTCGGTAATGTCCCGGGACAGGCCGTAAAGATTAATCAAAACATTCTGATCGTCCCGAATCCCGCTGATAATGGTTTCCAGCCAACGGGTGGAACCGTCTTTATGATAAAATTCCAGCGTCAGAGTTGCTTTCCTGTTTGGATCACTCTGCCCCTTCTTTTCAAGGGTTTGTTCTCTGGCCAACGTTTCCCATGCAACGGACAATGAACCCGGGGTCAACTGTTCCTGGACGCTCTGCCGCAACCGTTCCTCCCGGGTGAATCCCAGCACGGCTTCTATGGAGGGGGTCACATAGACCGTCTTCAAATTCATGTCCATGATCCAGAGAATATCGTTCATGTTTTCGGTCAGAAACTTGTATTGATTTTCGCTTTCCCGTAAAGATTGTTTTGCGTAAATCCGTTGTGTGATGTCGCGATCGGAACCTTGAAAACCTTGCAAAACGCCTGCGTTGTCATAAATGGGCACGGCATTACTTTCCAGATAACGGTATGTTCCGTCCTTATGCTTCCAGCGCAACACGGAGTTCGACCAGCCTTTTTTTTGCTCAATAGACCGAGCCAGGATTTCCATCATTTTGGGAATGTCTTCTGCGAGGATAATATATTGAGCCGCGCCTTGCCGAACGATTTCATCAGGAGTAAACCCCAGTATCTTCTCGATGGTGGGATTACTGTAAGTATGGACGCCCTGGGTATCTATGGTCCAAATCCACTCCTGGCTGGTGGCAACAATGGATTTGAATCGGGTTTCGCTGGCCTGCAGTGCCATTTCCATAGCTTCCAGTTCATGGATTCGCTTCTTCAGTACATCGTTTTCTGCGGTAAGCTCTTGAATGGTCTTTGCATGGTCGGCCATATTGCCCACCTGCCTTGTCGCAATAATAATTATGAACTACAAAAAAGATAACCGGAATTATGCGGCACGACCGCCTTCCATACACTGAAACTGTCATGAGAGCACGTTATTATACCAGCTTGTAGCATATCATATCATGAATGGCGGAAAATTGACATGCTTGATTGCAGGAAGAACATCGTACGTAATAGAAGGAAGAACGAAAAATGCAGATGAATCTTAAAAATTGCCTTCCGGTATGCCGGATAACGCGCTTGAATATGGAGGGGCGTCAATTCATTTGTGAATTCATAATGTCTTTGGGCATTGCCGCAGCCAACCCCGGGAATGGAGATTCGTCATGTTTCTGTTGTTTAACTTGAAGCTCTTGAACATGCCCGTGTCGATGATCGGGCAAAAGGCTACGGCTCGAGGGTCAATTGAAAATCGTCTCTTTCCTTTTCCAGGTCCCGAAGCAGCTTCACGGCCCGGTTATAATCCCCACCCATGGATTTCTTGGAGAGGCCGGCCTGTTTCCAGACGATTTTGAAGGGGCCGGGAACGTCCGCGGTCAGAACATCCCACAGCGCGTCGAGGTTGCGGCCGAAGTGATCGGGCAGGAAGAGCTTTTTGGAAAGCTGGTCATAGAGGTCGTTCAGCGAGCCGATGGTGCGTCCGTTTAACAGGCATCTTTTTACCGGCATGGGAGCACCTCCGTAAAAGTCCGGTAGTGGTCCACGGTTACGCATCGCGCTCCGTCTCGGGAAAAGACCAGACGCTTCGGGCCCCTGCGTCCACCCTTGTAGTCCAGATCGGCTTCCCGCCATTTTTTTTCAGGAAGCCTTTCTTCCCGGTTCCAAAACGGGTCGCCGCCGATGCTGCAGCCCCGGAGCACCGCGATCGACCACAGGTCCTTTCCGGGCTTCCATCCCCGCGCCTGGGCCGTCTGTTTGCTCACGAATTTGGCCGGAAGCTTTTTGTTTTGCGTCCGGTTCAGAACACGGAGCACCTCAACCAGCTCCCGCTCGTCGATGGCCGGGGCCAGCCGCTCATTCAGGCTCCGGACGACTTTCTCGCAGGACGCTGCGCAGGCTTGCGTCAGCACCAGAGGGCACAGGAACAAAAGAAGAAGGGCCGCCGCGAGAGCCGTCCATCTCATCATAGCCGCTGAAGCAGTCGTTACGCGCATTCGCTGTAGCCGCAGAGGCGGCAGACGGCGCAGCCGCCCTCGTGCTCGATGATGCCGCCGCAGTCCGGACAGGCGCCTTTGAGGAAAACGCGCTTCACGTGCTGCACTTTGCCGCCGTTTGCCGCCACGTGCGCCTGAATCGCTTTGGCCACCGCGTCGGCGCAGGATAGGACCTTGTTTTCACCGAAGCCGGATGGAGAGTGGCAGGAAATGCCCTGCAACTGTTTGACGACCTGACGCGCCTGAAGTCCGCTGCGCCAGGCCAAGGACACCATGCGTCCGATCGCTTCGCTCTGGGAGGCGGCGCATCCGCCCGCTTTGCCCATCGTGGTAAAGAGTTCGAAAAGACCCGTGTCGTCCTCATTCACCGTGACGTACAGAGGTCCGCATCCCGTCTGCATCTGATAGGTCCAGCCTTTGAGGACTTTGGGCCGTTCGCGTTTGGTCGCCGGCTTTCCCTGGGCGGCGCCCGCTTCCGCCTCTTCTTTTTTCCCGACGCTCAAAACCTGATGGTCCCTTGAGCCGTCCCGGTAAATGGTGACGCCCTTGCAGTCGAGCTTGTAGGCCAGTTCATAGACGCTGGCCACATCCTGGATCGACGCGCTTTTGGCGAAGTTGACGGTTTTGCTGACCGCGTTGTCCGTGTATTTTTGAAAGGCGGCCTGCATGCGAATGTGCACTTCCGGCGTAATGTCATGCGCGGTGACAAACACGTTGCGGATCTCTTCCGGAATTTCCGTGATGCCGTGAAGCGTTCCGTGTTCGGCAATCCGCTGCATCAGCTCCGGTGAGTAAAATCCCTTTTCCCTGGCCATGGCTTCAAAGAGGGGGTGGACTTCCACCAGAATGTCGTTGTCCATCACCTGCCGGACGTAGGACACGGCAAAAAGAGGCTCCACGCCGGAAGAGGCGTTGGCGATGATGGAAATCGTGCCGGTGGGAGCAATGGTGGTCACGGTGGCGTTGCGCAGGGACGGCTCGCCTTTTTTATCGTAAAGGGACCCTTTGAAATTCGGAAAGGCGCCCCGGCTCTTGGCCAGCGCGCGGGACGCGGCATGTCCCTGTTCATTGATAACCCCCATGACTTTGTGGGCCAGTTCAACGGCTTCTTCGGTATTGTAGGGAATGCCCAGCGCGATCAGCATATCCGCCCAGCCCATGACGCCCAGGCCGATTTTGCGGTTGCCCATGGTCATTTCGTGGATTTTCGGCAGAGGATAGTTGTTGACTTCCACGACATTGTCCAGAAAATGGACGGCCAGTTGAACCACCCGGCCCAGCCTTTTCCAGTTGATCTTGCCGTTCTGGACCATTTTGCCCAGGTTGATGGAGCCCAGGTTGCACGATTCGTAAGGCAGAAGGGGCTGCTCTCCGCAGGGGTTTGTGGATTCGATTTGCCCGACGTGGGGCGTTGGGTTGTCCCGGTTGAGCCGGTCGAGAAAAACGATGCCCGGCTCGCCGTTTTCCCAGGCCTGCGTGACGATGCGGTTGAAAACCTTGCGGGCGTTGAGCGTTCCGGAAATCTGGTTGTCGCGGGGATTGACGAGATCGTAGTTTTCGTCTTTCTCCACGGCTTTCATGAAGGCTTCGGTCAGCCCTACGGAAATGTTGAAATTGTTGAGCTGCTTTTTGTCGGCCTTGCACATGATGAAATCCATGATGTCCGGGTGATCGACGCGCAGGATGCCCATGTTGGCGCCGCGCCGCGTTCCGCCCTGCTTGATCGTTTCCGTCGCCACGTCGAACACGCGCATGAAGGAGATCGGCCCGCTGGAAATGCCGGTGGTCGTAAGAACCACGTCATTGGCCGGGCGCAGGCGCGAAAAGGAAAACCCGGTCCCGCCGCCGGACTTGTGAATCAGCGCGGTGTACTTCACGGCGTCGAAAATCTCTTCCATGGAATCGCCCACCGGCAGGACAAAGCAGGCGGACAACTGTCCCAGCTCGCGCCCGGCGTTCATGAGCGTCGGGGAATTGGGCAGAAATTCCAGTTGGGTCATCATCCGGTAGAATTCTTCCGCGACCGCGGCCGTATCCTCTTTTTCATCAAACTTCCTGTCAGCGGCGGCGATGGTATCCGCCACGCGCCGGAACATTTGAACCGGCGCCTCCAGCACCTTTCCCTCTTTGTCGCGCTTCAGATAGCGCCGCTCCAGAACCGTAATGGCGTTTTTTGTCAATTCCGGGACGATAGGGGCATAGGTCTTCTTCTCCATGAAAATGAACTCCTTTGTGTATGAAAATTAAGAGGGTTAATGAATCATTAAAAAACACTACATATTGTATGATGGCTTCCATTAACCACAACATCTAGGCATTGTCAATAGAGTGAAAAAATTTATTTTGAATTTTTCAGAAAGGCAAAAAAAGGCGCATGGTTAGACGTGAAAAATTCCGGCGTGCGCCAAGCGATGGGGGCGACAGCCGGATGTTTTTTCAAGGTTTTGTTAATGAAATTGCGGACATTTCCGCGCTGCCAGCCGCTGGGATGATGAAAGTTGCGGTACAGGGACAGATCGCCGTCATAAAATTCCTGCGTGGACAAGTCTCGTGCTTCTTCGCTCCCGGCCGGCAGATTAAAAATCGCCAGGTTCAAAAAAGAAATACAGCCGGAATGCCGGACGATAAAATCCAGCGTTTTTTGTGCGTCCGCCTCCGTTTCCTGCGGCGTGCCGAACAGGAAATAACCGTAAACGGCAATGCCGGCCTTGTCGAGCGTCCTGAGCGCTGCCGAGGCTTCGTCAAGATCGATGCCTTTGGAGAGATCATCCAGAACGCTCTGGCTTCCGGATTCCAGGCCGAGCTTCAGCATCACGCAGCCGCTTTTTTTCAGCGCCCGGCAAAAATCCTTGTCCGCCAGATGCCTCGTCACGCGGGCAAAGCCGTACCAGGGCGAACCGGGCGGATTTTCGATCAGCGCCTGCATGAAGGCGGGAGAGACAGAGCTGTCCAGAAGGTGAATCAGGGACGGTCCGGTCTGTTTTGTAAGCGTTCCTAATTCCTCCGCGGCGCGCGAGGCCGGCAGGGGCAGGTAGGGGGCGGCTTCTGATTTCTCCGGGCAGAACGAACATTTTCGCCACCAGCAGCCCCGCGCCGCGCTATAGGGCAGGATAAAACCGGGGGAAAAGTAGCGGTTTTTTTCAAACAGGTCATAATCGGCCGAGAGGCCTTCCCGGTGACAGGGGATGCCCAGCAGCGCCGGCAGCTTTTCTTCTCCCGCTCCTTCCACCATTCGGTCAACCAAGCCGGAAAACAGATCCGTTCGCCCCGCGAGACGGATCCAGGAGGTTGTGAGCGATCCGCCCAGGATGATTTTTTGCCGGGGATGGATTTTTTTGACAAAGCCGATCATGGCCATGGTGCAGAGCGCCTGGCTCAAGAAATTCATCGAGAAGCCGATAAAATCCGGAGACTCCTCAAGCGCCTGCGTCAGACGCCCGGAAAAGTAGGAGTAAAAAGGATTGGCTTCGGGTTGTTCGGCCGCCTGAATCAAATCGGCGCTTTTCACCGGGGAGCGCAGGCTGTCTTCGTAATCGGACAGGGACAGATGGACGCCGCAAGGCTTCCCGGCCGTTTGCAGGACGCGGTGGATGTCCATCACGGCGCGGGAATACCGGCTTTTGTTTTGGAAAGCTTCAGGGGTATGAAGCAGATCCAGGTTGGCTTCCAGATTTTTACGGGCGCGAATGTCCCAACGGCCTGTGCCGCCGCCGTTTTGCACGGCAAAGCGCAGCAGATACAAAAGGCCTTCCACATTCGAGTCGATGACCCGGTGCTCGACGCCATTGGCTTTCAGGCAGGCGGAAAGCCTTGCGATGCCCGCCGGCGGTTCGGAAGGCTTCACGACGGGAGGATGAATGAAAATGATCTTCGCGGTTGTCATCGGCGAATGTTTAGTATTGAATGCACGCTTGCGCAAGCAATATTCCATGCCTATATTTGAGTTGACAGGGCCGGGGCTTTACGCAATAGTTCCGCCCGTAAAAAAACATTGATGAGCTGTTTGTGAAAATGGATGAACAATACGATTTGCCGGCGCGGCTTCGAATCTTCCTTGCTCTGTGCGCGGTTGTCCTGATTGCGCTTGCCTCAGGCGCGGCAGATGCGGCAGACCGGTTCCCTGCGCACAAGGGAACGGCCGTCAATGATTTTGCCGGCGTGATCGACGCCGACAATGCCGCAAAAATGGAATCCCTGTCGCGGGAAATTCTGGTAAAGACGGGCGCCGCGATCGTCGCGGTCACGCTGCCGGAGCTGGGGCCCGCCGAAGAAATCAATCTTTACGCCAGCGGACTTTACCAGGCCTGGGGGATCGGGAAAAAAGGCGAGGACAAGGGAGTTCTGATTCTGCTGGCCGTCAAGGAGCGGAAAATCCGCATAGAGACCGGCTACGGCGTCGAGGGCGTTCTGCCGGACGGCCGGGTGGGCGCGATTCTCGATCAGGTTGTGGTGCCGCACCTCAAGACGGGGGAGACCGGCAAGGCTCTTTACAATGCGATGCTGGCCTGCGGCGCCTATCTCGCCAAAGACGCGAAGGTTCAGTTGACCGGCGATTTCTCCTTTTACGGGAGCTCCGCCCGTCCGGAAAAGAAGGGCTTCAATATTTTTGGAATTCTGCTCTTTCTCATTGCCGCGGCCGTGCTTCTGGGAACGAGAACCGGAAGGGAGATGCTGCCCTGGATTCTCCTGATGCTGCTTTCCGGCAGCGGCCGGGGCGGCGGCTCCGGCGGCTTCGGCGGCGGGTTTGGCGGCTTCGGCGGAGGCATGAGCGGCGGCGGAGGAGCGGGCCGCAGTTTTTAATATAAAGGATGGAGAACATGGCAAAAATACCGGATCAACCGCAGGACATTTTCGTTCCCCTGACCGAGGACTATCTCGAAGCCTTCGGCAGGGAATTGGTTTCGTTGATGCTCTACGGCAGCGCGGCGGGCGGCTCCTATGTGAAGGGAAAATCGGATATCAATCTTCTGGTCGTTTTGACGCCGGAAGGCATGAACCGCCTGGAAGACGCCTTTGCCCCGGTGAAAAAATGGAGAAAGCGCAATGTAGCCGTGCCGCTGTTCCTGACGAAGGAATTCATTTCTTCCTCGCTCGACGCTTATCCGATTGAATTTCTCAACATGCAGCGCCATTGCGTTTTGATTTACGGGGAAAATGTTCTGGCGCCGCTGGCGTTCAAACCGGAGGATCTCCGCCTGCAGATCGAACGGGAAATCAAATCCAAGATCATTTTGCTTCGGGAGGGGTATCTGGAATCCGAAGGATCGGCGCGCCGCGTCAGGGAACTGATCGGCCGGTCGCTGGTCGCCCTGGTTTCCATTTTTAACGCCATGCTGTATTTAAAGCAGGCAGGCCTTCCCCGGCACAAGAAGGAAACGATTGAGGAAGCGGGCAGGGTTTTCGGCGTCGACGCGGCTGTCTTTGCGCGCTGTTTCGACATCAAGGCAAAAGAGGACCATCTTTCCGGCAAAGAAGTGATCGGGGTGTTCAAACAGTATTTGCGGGAAGTGGAAAAAGTCTGTCATAAGATCGATGGATTAAAATAATTCAAGCGATGGAGGATGAAAAAAATGTCGGCAGGAAAGAAAATCATCATTGTGGTGGCGGTCATCGCCGTTTTGGCGATTTCTCTGTATTCCCTTTTTGCGGGCAACTACAACCGATTTGTAAGAATGGACGTCGCCATCAAGTCGGCTTGGGCACAGGTGGAAAATCAGCTGCAGCGCCGCTACGACCTGATTCCCAATCTGGTGGAAACGGTCAAAGGCTACGCCAAGCAGGAGAAAGACGTGCTGGTGGAAGTGACCAACGCACGCTCGAAAGTCGGCGGAGCCGGAACGGTTCCCGACAAGATCGCGGCCAATAACGAATTGACCGGCGCTCTCAGCCGTCTGATGGTGGTGGTGGAGCGCTACCCGGATTTGAAGTCGAATCAGAATTTTTTGCAGCTGCAGGATGAGCTGGCCGGAACGGAAAACCGCATTGCCGTGGAAAGAATGAGATACAACGATGCGGTGAAAATCTACAATCAGGCCGTCCGGACGTTTCCGGCCAATATCGTCGCGGGCATGTTCGGGTTTAAGGAAGCCGCTTTCTTTGAAGCGCCCAAAGAAGCCCAGGCTCCGCCTCAGGTCAAATTCTGATCCCTTTATTCATGAGGGGAACGGCGTCAATCCGTTCCCCTCATGCTTTTCGCCATTTTGATTCAGCTTTGATTCAGCGCCGGTGAAGCCGCGTGCTTCACCGGCTTTGTCCGGTTCCATTTCAGAGTTTGCCGCCCGTCCGCCAGATGCCGCCCGTCCGCCAGATGCCGTCCGTCATGAGGATGCGGGACGGCTCTTCGGGCCGGGACGGTTGTTTGTATCTTTCGATGCCGTATTCCGGATCGTGAGGCAGCTTGATCATGTTTTCCCCGGGCTCGGGCAGGATGGGGTAAATGGCGCGGCTTCGAACCCCGGCAAAGAGGTCGTCAAGGCAGGCGTATCGGGCCAGCTCCTCCAGCGTCTTCAGGGTCGGCGGCATCAGGACGATTTCCCTGCCGCGGTACCTGCGTAAAACTTCTTCCGGCTTTGCCCAGAGGCTGTCCGTCAGTTCGCCCTGATCGGTGGCGGCTGACTGGTCTTCCGGAAGAGCGGCCAGAAAAAAACGGGTACTGAATCGTTTCGGCAGAAATTCCGGCGTAATCCAGTGGGCGTAGGGAACCAGCAAGTCCAGGGGAAAGACCAGATTCTCCCGCCGGGCCATCTCGCTCAGAGTGGTCCGGCCGGCGTTCAGTTCCCCGCGATAGGCGGCAAGGCGGGCGTTTTGCTCTTTCGAAGTCAGCTGGAGGGGGCTTCCGTCCCGCAGCCGCGCAATGAGGACTCCCGTTTCTTCAAAGGTTTCCCGAATGGCGCAGACAAACAGGCTCTGCGCCGTTTCCTGGGAAAGGGAATCGTCCTTCAGGTGCGCCCGCGGATCGAAGCCCGGCGGCATGGAAATGAAATTCCGGAGATCTTCGTCCCGGTCTGCGTCTGCAATCTGACCGCCTGGAAAAACATATGCCTCCGCCATAAAGGACGAACGGCTGTGGCGGCGGGCCAGAAAAACATTCCAGGCGTCCGCCGGATGGCTGCACACCAGAATAACCGTCGCCGACTCTTTCGGCGCGGCAGGTTGTCCGGATGCGGGCACGCCGGCTCCTTTTCTTTCTATTTCGCGATCTGTCCGCCGTCCACGACCATGACATGTCCGGTGATGAACTGCGATGCGTCGGAGGCCAGAAACACCGCCACGCCTTTCATGTCGTCGATTTCACCGACGCGGCGCAGGGGAATCTCGTTGATGATGGCGTCGCGGACCGGTTTGAATTCCGGCTTGTCGATATAGGCCATCATGTCCGTGTGGAAAAAGCCCGGCGCAATGGCGTTGACCCGGATTTTGTGGGGCGCCAGCTTCACTGCGAGGTTCATGGTCAGCAGGTTGATCGCCGCCTTGGTGGAATTGTAGGGAACGGCCGGATGGGCTTCCTCGATGGAGCCGCGGAACGCCATGACGGAGGAGATGTTGATGATGTTGCCGCCTCCCTGCTCCTTCATGATGCGGGCCACTTTCTGCGTCAGCACCCAGACGCCCCGCACGTTCACGTTGAACAGCTGGTCCCATTTTTCCAGCGGGAAATCCAGCGTGGGAGCGCCCCAGGTGGCCCCGGCGTTGTTGACCAGAATATCGATGCGGCCGAATTTGGCCACGGCTTCCTTCAGCATGGCTTCCACGGTGTCTTCCTTGGCCATATCGCAGGCAATCGCCACGGCCTTCACTTTCTGGTTGGCCTCCAGTTCGGCGGCGGTTGCTTCGAGATTCTTTATTTTGCGCGAGGTCAGAATAATATCGGCGCCCGCTTCCGCCAGTCCCGTGGCGATAAACTTGCCGATGCCTCTGCCGCCGCCTGTCACCAGCGCCACTTTGCCTTTGAGTGAAAACATGTCTGTCAGTTTCATAGATTCCTCCTTCATAAAATAGGGTCGACCGGGTGTTTTCCGGGGACGTTCCAATTTGGCTTGTGACTCTACCATAATTGGTCGGGGCCCGTAAACAAAATATGAAAAAATGACGCGAACCCCGGTTCGGGCGACATAGGCTTTGAGGATAAAGGATATTTATGTTATGCAGTTAAATATGACGGACGACCGGCTGAAAAATATAACCCTGCAGCAGATGGAGGCGCTGATCTACCTGGTGGAAGAGCGGAGTTTCAGCCGCGCCGCCGCGCGGATGCTGCTGACGCAGCCCGCTTTGACCAAGCAGATCCGCCATGTGGAGGACTGTCTGGGCGTGAAGGCGGTCAACCGCAGCCGCGACGGCGTTTCCCTGACGCCGGAGGGCAAAATTCTTTACGATGCCGTCCGGCGGATCGTCCGTCTGCGCCGGGACGCGGCGGATAAAATTGATCAGCTTCGAAAACAGCCGGGCGGCGACGTTTATCTGAGCGCGAGCACGATTCCGGCCACCTACATTCTGCCGCGCGCCGTCAGCTCGTTTAAAAAGAAGCATCCCGACATTCGGATTTTTCTCAAGACGGAAGACAGTGAAGAAGTAATCAATCAGGTGCTGGACCGGGAGGTGGAAATCGGCTGCATCGGGAAAAGCCCGCAAAACGCGAAACTGATTGCCGAACCCGTCTGGCATGACCGGCTGATTCTGGCGGTTCCCGCGGGTCATCGCTGGACAAAAAAGGGGTCCGTTTCCGTTTCCGAACTGATGGAAGAGCCTTTTGTACTGCGGGAAAAGGGTTCGGCGACACGCGACGTTTTTGAATCGTATATGAAAGAACAACAGGCCGTTCGCCTTGCGGACTTCAACATCTGCGGCGAACTGGGCAGCTCCGAGGCCATCAAGGAGGCGGTTCTGGCGGGTCTGGGCGTCTCCGTTTTGTCCGTGCACGCCGTGACAAGAGAACTCGCTTCCGGAATGCTTTGTGAGATTCCGCTGGCATCCTGCCGCATCGAACGCCGGTTTTATCTGATTTACCTGAAGTCGTTTGAACCCCGTGCGCAGCATCAAACATTTTTTGATTTCCTGAAGCACTTCAAGGCGTCCCCGAACAGTCGCAAGGAGGGTTGAAAAGATGAACGGAAAAAGAGTGGCGGTGGCGACCGCCATCGGCCTGCTCACGGGATGCTACTGCGCCGCAAGCCTGTATATTCCGGCGCTCAAGCCCGCGGGACTGACCTCCGGGCCGGAAGCGTGGTGGCTGGCCATGCTGGTCGCAGGCCGCACCACGCAGGGCTTTGTGATCGGCCTGGCGGACGGCATTGACCTTCACCCGGCGCTGCGCGGGGCGGGAATCGGCGCTCTGATGACCCTGCAGCTTGCCATGATGCCCCTTTTCGGGCCCTTCAAACTGGGCGCGGTTCTGCTCATGGCGGCCGGCGTGATTTACGGAATCATCGAAGATGTTGCGGCCACCTGGGTTGCGCGGCGTTTTCCCGCAAGCCGCCAAGGCGCCGCATAGTTTTTTCTCAGACAAAAAGGAAAAGAGACGAAGGGAAGGTTTTGACGAGCAGCTTTTTCACCTCGTCAAGCGCGGCGGGATTCGTAACCGGCTCCACCCGGCTTACAGGATGTCCCGACGCTTCATCCGTTTTGCAATGCCGGGAGACGATGAACCCGGGAACATAAATGACCCGGCACTCCACCGCGCCGCAGCAGACGCTTCCGACGGTGGTGAGCCCCTCGACATACAGGAGTTGCCGATTGCCGCAGTCCAGGCATCCTTCGGCAGTCACTTTCAGCGTGACGGCCATAAAGCTGATTTCCCCGCCGCGGGGAACGTGTAAATATTCGTCCATTCAATCTCCCGTGAACATGTTGTTTCTTTTACCCTGCCTGGCCGTTTGGGGCAAATCAATTCTTTGAACGGGGACGACAACGGCATTGTGAAGTAAAATCAAGGCATCCCTATCCTTATTTTTATCTATATTTTCGTTGACATGTAAAATTTGAACCGTTATAATTTCACCAAACACTGCAAGCACGCAAATCTCTCGGGCGCAAAGTCCAGCGGTACGTTTTTCATCCGGATCGATCCAGGCAGAAGAAAAAACAAACGTCAACCATTCAGCAGGCAAATCAGTGGGGTGCAGGCATGGATGAGGTGATCACCCGGATTGTTGCCGTTGAAAGACAGTGTTCCGCGGATGTCGAACAGGCCCGGCAGGAATGCGCAAAGAACATTGAATCCCGTAAACAAAGCCTTGAAGATCAGAAGACCAGGGCGTTCGCGCAAATCATTGCCGCGGAGAAGCTTCGTCTGACAAAAGCAATGGAGGAAGCCAAAAGGCAAACCGAGGAGACTTCGCTCGCTTTTCAAAGAGACTGCGAAGTACCTTTTCAAAACCAGGTTCTGGCGCAGACCATTCAGGAAGAGATCATTTCCATCTTGTTCGAAGGGTAGAAAAAGATGCGAAATTATGCGGATGTGCCCAATTTGCATACGCGGATTCACGCCATGAGAAGCCGCCTCTTCTCCCTTCGGGACTATGTCCTGATGATTCGGGAGCCGGAGACGCTGCCCGGTCATATCTTCGGAATCCAGGATTCGACGGAAGCCAAGGAGACGCTCTTCGAGGAGCAGATTGCGCCGGTATTTAATCTGGCCACGGCCCATGAACAATATACGCCGTTTTTTATTGCCCATCTCCGCCAGTATGAGGCGCACAACGCCAAGATTCTTCTGGCGATGGCGGCAGGTCATCAAAGTTTTCGCCAGTGGTATAACATCGGTCCCTTTGCCTCTCTGGACCGGGGTCTGATGGAGGAAAGACTCTCGCTGGACGACGTCAAATCACTGCTGGCCGGCATTTATCAGGATGAGGCGTTCAGGGCCATTTCCGGCTACCGGCAGCTGGTGGTTCACCTGGATGACTGCACCGCCCGGAACCTCTGCCGCTCCGCCGAATTGCTTTCCGGCGCAGCCGCGGCGGAGTTTCGCGAAATGCTTCTCAAAAGGCTGGCCGTGATGACTCTGATCTGGTCCTACCGTCTCGGCGTGCATCACCGTTTCCCTCAGGAAAAAGTCCGGTTTTACATGGACAGGTTTCAGGCGCTTTACGGGGGCAGAGCCTGGTATCGGGTCGGCCTGGAACAGGACGCGCTCACGGCGTATCTGGAGCAGAAAAGGAAAGATACCGGGCAGGAACCTTCCGTCGCGGAAGTCGAACATTATCTTGAACAGACATATTACGCATGGATTTCCCGCACGTTCCACCGGGATTTTCACTCCATCTGCTGCGTGGTCTCCTATCTGTGGCTTTTATTCTATCAGATCCGCAACCTCTTTCGAATCATCGACGGCCGGCGCTACGGGTTCGGCGCCGACGCGATTATCCGCAGAATGATCTGTGAAGCGTGAGGTCTGGCATGTTTGTCAAATCGGATATCCGGAAAATAACCATTGCTTTCGACAAAGCACATCAGCGCAGGGTTTATCTTGCGCTGGGAAAGGCGGGGCTCGTTCATCTTGCCCGTTTTCACGAGAAAGATTCCGTTGCGGACGGCGGACTTCAGGGCGAGGAGGCGCTGACCCGCGAAATCCTTTCGGCAACCGCCTATGTCCTCAATGCCCTGCATCTGGAGCCGGATGAGCGGGGCGGGGAGGCCAGGCTGGTGAACACGGCGCAGGATGAAGCGGCGGCTTCCGGCGTGAAAAGAAAGCTGGAGCGGGCGCTGCGGCTTCAGACAAAAATCCGGGAGCAGCGGGAAATTCTGGCGCGCGATATCGAATACGCCCGGGCGCTGGAGCGCATGGGCATCGACGCCGAAATGCTGAAAAAACCGGGCATTCTTCAAACGGCCTTCGGGACGGTGGAACAGACCGACTGGCTGGTTCCGTCCTACGAGCGGTTTATGATCGTCAGGGCGGGACACTTTGTGTTCGGGATGGCCCTGCCGGCTTTTGCCGCCGACATGATGCAGTTTCTGAAAGAAAACGGATTTGCCGACCAATCGAAGGATGTCCTGACCATTCCCTCCGCGGCGCTGGAAAAACGCGCGGACGTTCTGCGGCGGCGTCTTGCCGCGCTGGATGCCTGCGTCAAGGGCCTGAAAGAGGAAAAAGGAGAGGCCCTCCGGCGGATGAACGCCGATTACCGGGCCTATGAGGAAGTGCTCAAAGCCATGCGCCTGTCCGTGATTTCATCGCGGGCCATGTTTCTCACGGGGTGGATGGACGCAAAGGAAAAGACAATCCTCATGGAAATCATGAAGGAGGTTTGCGGCGGCGGGTTTATCGTGTCCGAAAAGAAGGACGCCAACGCCCCGGTCCGGTTGAAAAACCTGCGGCTGTTCCGGCCCTTTGAACTGCTTGTCAAAACCATGGGAATGCCCTCCTCAAACGAGCTGGATCCCACGCCGCTGACGGCCATTACCTATGTCATGATGTTCGGACTGATGTTCGGCGATCTTGGGCAGGGCATCGTCCTGATGCTGTGCGGCTGGCTGCTGAAAAAGTTCGGCCGGAAGAAAGCCCGCGAAGAACTGGCGCAGGCGGGAGGCATTCTTCTGGCCTGCGGCGGCTCGGCGGCCGTCTGCGGTCTGCT
Source organism: Smithellaceae bacterium (assembly GCA_028693285.1). Lineage (GTDB taxonomy): Bacteria > Desulfobacterota > Syntrophia > Syntrophales > Smithellaceae > UBA8904. The sequence continues at coordinate 3,539 of JAQUVQ010000023.1, read as the reverse complement.
TTACGGCAGCGTCTTTTCCAGCGAGCACATTCTGCCCGCCCTGTGGTTTCACCCCACGGCGGAGATCATGCGCCTGTTTTTCTTCACCATCATGATGGGCGTGGTGTTTATCCTTGTCGGCCTTTGCCTCAACATCATCAACAGTTTTTTGAATGCGGATTATTCCGAAGCCTTTCTGGAGAAGCGGGGACTGGCCATCCTCTTCGTTTACGCGGCTGTTGTCGTATTCGTCCTGCTCTACCAGAAGACCGGCGAGCCCCCCGCCTTATGGGCCCTGGGGGTTTTTATCTTCCTTCCGCTGATGATCTTTTCGCTCCGAGGCCTGCTGGGCGTGCTGTTTATGGAAAAACCCAAACCGCACAGCATTTCGGAATACATCGTTGAAACGATCATGGAGGTGGTGGAGATTGCGCTGGGTCTTTTTGCCAATACGATCTCTTTCATTCGCGTGGGCGCCTTTGCTCTTTCGCACGCGGGACTGAGCATTGTCACCTATACGCTCGCGGGGATGGCCGACCCGTCCCTGAAATCCGCGGGCGCCATCATCATCATCGTGTGCGGCAATATTTTTATCATCGGTTTCGAAGGTCTGATTTGCGGCATTCAGTCCATGCGTCTCGAATATTACGAGTTTTTCAGCAAGTTTTTCAGAGGAGACGGGGTGGTCTTTTCCCCGTTTACACTACCGGCAAAAGCATCGGAGGTGTGAGATGACCAGGAGCAGGCAGTTGGCGTTTCTGATGGGGGCGATTTTCCTGTGCGCCCTGTGGAGTCTCTTTCCGGCCATGGGATGGGCGTCCGAGGGAGTCCCGGCCAAAGCGTTTACGGACGCAATCGGGCTGGCCTACATCGGCGCGGGGGTGGCCGTGGGGTTTGCCTGTCTGGCCAGCGGCTACGCGGTGGCCAAGATCGGCTCCGCGGCCATCGGTGCGGTGAGCGAAAAACCGGAGCTGATGGGGCGCACTCTGGTATTTCTGGGGTTGGCGGAAGGCATTGCCATTTACGGCCTGATTATCGCCATCATGATTCTGAATAAGCTGTAATATGGAAAAAATTTACATGATCGGAGATATGGATACCGTCAGCGCTTTTCGCCTGGCCGGCGTGGAGGGCGTCGTGGCGGAGCCTTCACGGGCCGCCGCCGCGCTCGAAAGGATCGCCGGGAAAAAAGACGCGGGAATCGTGCTCATTACCAGCGCGCTGGCTTCCGGACTCGTTGAGCGCATTACGGAAATCAACCTCGGCAGGCCGTCCCCGGTGGTCATCGAGATTCCCGGCATCGACGACCCGGAAGGGTTCCGCGGATCGGTAATGGCGTACGTGCAGGAGGCCCTGGGAATATCGTTATGAGCATCATCGACGGAGCATTGCAGGGAACGGTCGCGACTGTTACCTACGGAGAAGGATTGGCTATGGATAACACAACACTCGAAAATTCCATCAAACGGGCATCGGAGGAAATGCTTGCCGATCTTCGGGAGAAGGAAGCGCGCGAGCTGAAGCGGCTGGACGAGGATTATGCCGCGGAGATTGAGCGTTTCCGCAAAATGATGGAAGCCGAAACGCAGGCGCGCATGGATCAGGAGCTTTCCCGGCTGGAAAACAGAGCCGTTCTGGAGAGGAAAAAGCTCAAACTGACCACGGTTGAGCGATTCATCCACCGGATCGTCGATGATGTGATGAAGGGGATTCGAAGCCATCCCCGCTACCGGCAATTTCTTATGGATGAGGCAGCGGGCGCCGCCGCGCAAATTCCGGGGAATGTGGGGGTGCGGCTTGCACCGGAAGACGGCGTTTTCGGAAACGAGATTGACGAGGCTCTACGCGCCGCGGGGGGTGATCGGCAGATTCGCATTGAGGCCGATGCCGGCATCGGTTGGGGCGGCTGCCTGGTGGTGGATTCCGCCCGGGGACGCATTTTCAACCGCACGCTGGAAAGAATTTATTTCCGGAAGGCGCTGCAGATTCGCCGAAAGGTCCTGCAGGTTCTGCAGGACAGGACGGAGGGGAAGGAACCTGTGGCCCGATAACGGTCCGGCCGCTTTCCATCGTTGCCTGCGGTCCCGCGGCCCTGAAACGGCGCGGGGCGGCTTTTCAGGAGTGAACATGGAAAACATCTTGACGGGAAAAGTGATTTCGGTCAACGGCCCGATTGTCAAGTCCGTAGGGCTTTCGGGGATTCGAATGTACGACATCGCCGAGGTCGGACCGGACCGTCTCATCGGCGAGGTGATCCGGCTGGCCGACGAGGTCGCCATCATTCAGGTGTATGAAGACAATACGGGCCTGAAGCCGGGGGATGAGGTGATTTCCTACGGCCGGCCGCTTTCCGTCCTTCTGGGGCCGGGCCTGATCGCCAGCATCTACGACGGGATTCAGCGGCCCCTGGTCGGGATCTCCGAGGCTTGCGGCAGTTATATTCGAAAGGGGATCAAGCTCTCTCCCCTCGATGCGGCAACAAGATGGAATTTCAAACCGCTTGCGTCATGCGGCGCAGCGGTCGGCGAGGGAACCGTGCTGGGCGAGATTCAGGAAAGCCCGCTGGTGCTGCACCGGCTGCTGGTGCCTCCCGGCGTTTCCGGCACGCTGACCCGCATCTCCCCGGCCGGGGCGTACACGATTGAAGAACCCATCTATTCGATCGATACGGACGCGGGCGCCTACGAAGGAAAGCTTGCCGCCTACTGGCCCGTGCGCAGGCCGCGCCCCAGCAAAAAAAGAAAGAAGCCCTTCATTCCGCTTGTTACCGGCCAGCGGGTCATCGACACGTTTTTCCCCATCGCCCGCGGCGGCACGGCGGCCATTCCCGGCGGCTTCGGAACCGGCAAGACCATGACGCAGCATGCGCTGGCCAAGTGGTGCAACGCGGACATCATCGTTTACATCGGCTGCGGCGAACGCGGCAACGAGATGACGGATGTTTTGACGGACTTCCCGAAGCTGGTGGACGAAAGAAACGGCCGGCCGCTGATCGAGCGGACGGTGATGATCGCCAACACGTCCAACATGCCGGTTCCGGCGCGCGAAGTCAGCATTTACACCGGCGTGACCATCGCGGAATACTACCGCGACATGGGCTACAGCGTGGCCGTGATGGCGGATTCCACCTCCCGCTGGGCGGAGGCCCTGCGCGAACTGGCCAGCCGCCTGGGCGACATGCCCGCCGAGGAAGGATTTCCTCCGTACCTGGCCACGAGGCTGGCGGAGTTTTACGAGCGGGCGGGGCTGGTGGAAACGCTCTCGGGGAAAGACGGCGACATCACCATCATCGGCGCCGTATCGCCCCCCGGCGGAGATTTCTCGGAGCCCGTCACCCAGCACACCTCGCGGTTTGTGCGGTGCTTCTGGGCGCTGGACAAGACGCTGGCCGACGCGCGGCACTATCCTTCCATCAGCTGGATCGACAGCTACACCGAATACCTCTCCGACATCGAGGACTGGTGGAAAAATCTCGATCCGCAATGGCTTGCCACTCGGAATGAAGTGATGAATATACTGCTTGAGGACCATCGGCTCGAGCAGGTGGTGAAGCTGGTCGG
>JAQUVQ010000022.1 GCA_028693285.1 Smithellaceae bacterium | reverse complement strand
CTAAGACTTTCATCTTACTCCTCCTAATCGTATTATTTTCTTTCGAAATTCTAACCGCGGCAGGCATATTTTCCCCTCCATCCGCCAAATTGCTTTATGATGGATACTGTTTCATAATACAGCATATTGCAATATGTTATTTCATGGATAATACGGGCATCAGCGGCGCAGGCTGTTCAGCGAAAATAGAACCGTCCCCTTTATTCCGTCGGCCTTGACCGGAGGGCCGCTTTTATCTATAAGGAAGCCTGCGGAAACACCGCGGCACAAAAAGAATAAACGCAAAAGGAGCCTGATTCATGTCACTGCATCTGAACAAACTGCAATCCTTTCGGGGCCGGAAAGGCCCTCTGCTTTTGATTATCATGGACGGCATCGGCCTGGGCAAAGCCGATGAATCCAATGCCGTTTTCCGGGCCAACACACCCAACCTTGACGAACTGTTCAAGTCAAAGCTTTACGCTCAGCTCAGCGCCCACGGCACGGCCGTCGGACTTCCCTCGGATGACGATATGGGAAACAGCGAAGTCGGGCACAACGCAATGGGCGCGGGCAGGATTTTTGACCAGGGCGCCCGTCTGGTCAACGCCGCCCTTCAGACCGGCCGGATATTTCAGACAGAAGTCTGGGACAGCATCGCCCGCCGTGCTCAAGACGGCGGCACGGTCCATTTTATCGGCCTGCTCTCCGACGGGAACGTCCATTCGCACATCGATCAGCTTTACATCCTGATCGACCAATGCGCATCGCTGGGCTTCAAAAAAGTCCGGCTGCACACCCTGCTCGACGGCCGGGACGTCGGCGAAAAAACGGCGCTGAATTATCTGGGGCCCACCGAAGAAAAACTGAAAAAAATCTCTGCGGAAAAAGGCCTGGATTACGCCGTCGCCTCGGGCGGCGGGCGAATGACGACAACCATGGACCGCTACAATTCCGACTGGAGCATCGTGAAGCGCGGCTGGGAAGCCCATGTTTTTGGAAAGGGTCGGACGTTTCCTTCCGCTTCCGACGCGGTCCGGACGTTTTACGCGGAAGACCCGAAGGCGACGGACCAGTACCTGCCCGCGTTTGTGGTAACCGACGGCTCGGGCCGGGCCGTCGGAAAAATCCAGGACGGGGATGCCGTCATTCTGTTCAACTTCCGGGGCGACCGCGCGATCGAAATCTCCCGCGCCTTTTCCGAAAAGGATTTTTCCGAATTCGACCGGGGGCCCCTGCCGAATGTCTTTTACGCCGGCATGATGGAGTATGACGGCGACGCCCACATTCCGCCCAATTTTCTGGTGCAGCCTCCGGCTATCGACCGCGTCATCGGCGAATATCTCTGCGCGGAAAAGGTCAAAACCTTTGCCGTGTCGGAAACGCAGAAATACGGACATGTGACGTATTTCTGGAACGGCAACCGCTCCGGCTGCATCGATGAAGCCCTCGAGAAGTATGTGGAAATTCCTTCCGACCGGATTGAGTTTGACCGCGCGCCGAAGATGAAGGCCAAAGAAATAACGGATATGGTGATCGACTTGCTCCAAAGCGGCAACTACCGCTTCGGCCGGACGAACTATCCCAACGGCGACATGGTCGGCCACACGGGCGTGACGGACGCGGCCATTGTCGCGGTGGAAGCCGTCGATCAGTGCGTCGGGAAACTGCTGGACGTCATCCGGAAGCTGGGAGGGATCGCCGTGATCACGGCTGACCACGGCAACGCGGATCAGATGTTCACCATCGACAAAAAGGGCGTCAAATCCGTGAAGACCGCTCATTCCCTGAATCCCGTCCCCTTCGTCATTTACGATCCCCTTTATTCGGGGGAATACCAAATGGCGGATCTCGACAAGAAAGGCCTGTCCAACATCGCGGCGACGCTCCTCAATCTTCTGGGCTATGAGAAGCCGGAGGATTATGATCCGTCCCTGATCGAAATGACGCAGGCCGGAAAATTGTAAGTTCCCGCGCCGGCAATGGGGCATCCTTGAGGACGCGGGTAAAAGACCGCGGCAATCTCCCGAATGCCGGGGAGGCTGCCTCACCGGCGGTGATTCATGGACAAATGTCCGGCATCGAGCTTTCCTATGCGCACAAAAAAGATTCGCCTGGATGAATTGCTCCTTTCCCGAGGTTTCGCGCCGACGGTTCAAAAAGCGCGGGCACTGATTCTGGCGCGCGCCGTCAGAGTAAACGACACCCCGGTGGACAAAGCCTCCGCGGCGGTGCCCGTGGACGCCGACCTGCAAATCAAGGGCTTAGAAAATCCGTATGTCAGCCGCGGCGGACTGAAGTTGAAGGGGGCGCTGGATTTTTTTTCGCTGAACGTAGAAGGGATGGCGGTTCTGGATGTCGGGGCGTCCACGGGCGGCTTCACCGACTGCCTCCTGCAGGCGGGCGCCAGAAAAGTTTTCGCCGTGGATGTCGCGTACGGCCAACTGGCCTGGAAGCTGCGGGAAGACCCGCGCGTCACGGTGATCGAACGAACGAACATCCGCCATTTCGACGGCGCAGGGCTGGATGAAAAACCGTCGCTGGCCGTCATCGACGTTTCTTTCATCTCGCTCAAAACCGTGGTTCCCGCCGTGCTGCCGCTGGTCGGGGATTCCGCCCGAATCCTCGCTCTCGTCAAGCCGCAGTTTGAAGCGCGCAGGGAGGAAGTCGGCAAAAACGGCGTGGTGGAAGACGCTGCGATTCAGGACCGGGTGGTTTGCGAAATCGCCTCGCTTTGTCAATCCCTCGGCCTGAACGTGGAAGGGACCTGCGCCTCACCCCTTTTGGGGCCGGCAGGCAACAAAGAGTTTTTTATCCTGGCGCGGAAGATCAACGGACATGGAAATTAAACTGGCCAAAACAGCCGGATTCTGCATGGGCGTCCGCCGGGCGGTGGACACGGTTCTGGACGTTTCCCAGCATGAAACCGGCCGAAAAATTTACACCTACGGCCCCCTGATCCACAACCCGCAAACCATAGAGCTCTTAAAAAACCGGGGGATCACGGCCATAAAACACATCGATGAAATCGCCGATCCCAAAAACGCCCTGCTGGTCATTCGGGCGCACGGCATCGCGCCCGGCGACCGGCGGAAAATCAAGGAAAGCGGCGTTAAAATCATTGACGCCACCTGTCCGAAGGTCGGCTACGTGCAGGCCATCATCAAAAAGCATACGGCGCTCGACTACACGGTGGTCATCGCCGGAGACCGCGAACATCCGGAGGTGGACGGCCTGTGGGGCTACACGGAAGGCCGGGGCGTCATTGTCTCGACGCTGGAAGACGCGGAAAAAATACCCGCGATGGAAAAGGTCTGCATCGTGGCCCAGACCACGCAGGACAGCGACCACTACCGGGAAATCGTCCGGAAAATTCAGAAAAAAAATCCGCGGGCCGTCGTGTTCAACACGATTTGCTCCTCCACGGAGAAGCGGCAGGAGGAAATTATTTCCCTGGCCGCAGAAATGGACGCGCTGTTTGTCGTCGGAGGCAAAAACAGCGCGAACACCCGCCGCCTGGCCGACCTCGCCCGGAAACAAAACACGACAACCTTTCACATCGAAACCGTCAGAGAGTTGAAAAACATTGATCTCGGCCCGTACAAAAGCATCGGCGTGTCCGCCGGCGCCTCCACTCCGAACTGGATCATCGACCAGATCACGGATCATTTGGCGGAAAAGAAAAGCCGTCCAAACAAAAAAACGGCCTTTCTTCTGAATCTCTGGCTGTGGATGGTAAAAACGGACTTCTACTCCGCCCTGGGCGCGGGCTGTCTGGCGCTTGCGGGAATGCTTCTGCAAAACATCCCCCTCTCGGTTGCGTCCATCGCCGTCGCTTCCTTTTTTGTCTATGCCATGCACGTGCTCAACCGCCTGGTTACCTCAAAAGAATCCGGCCTGATCGGTTCGTTCCGCGAGCCATTCTATCTGCGGCACGAAAAAATGTTTTGTCTGGCGGCCTTTGCGTCTCTGCTCGTCGCCCTCCTGCTGTCACTGACGGGCAGCATCTATGCGTTCGGACTGCTGCTTTTTATCTCAGCGGCCGGCGGTATCTACAACATGAAACTCCTGCCGGGCAACCGGCGCTTTGGGCGCCTGAGAGACATTCCCGGTTCCAAAAATTTTTTTACGGCGGTCGCGTGGGGCATCGTCACGGCGGTTCTGCCCGCCTTGAGCCGCGGCTGGGATTTCAGCGCCGGGATGGCGGTCGCTTTTATTTTTACATTTGTCCTGGTGTTTATCCGCTCGGCCATGTCGGATATCATAGACATGCAAAGCGACAGGCTTTTGGGGCGGGAGACGATCCCCGTCATCATCGGAAAGGAAAAAACGCAGGCCCTTCTGAAAATCATCCTCTTGATATTACTGGCGATTTTAATCATAGCGCCCATCGCCGGCTGGAGCCCAACGTTGAGTATATTCCTTGTTTTATGCGTATTATATGTATGGATTTGTTTTGGGCTTTGTGATAGAAGGGCGGGGTTTTCCGGGGCCACCATTGAAGGGCTTCTGGAAACCAGCTATATCATTGCCGGTTTTGCCGTTTTAGGCTGGTTGGTTTTTCGGTGGAGTTGATGTCTGCCAAACACGAGAAGGGGGTAAGGATCATGATGAAAAAAGTGTGCGCACGGTTTCTTCTGGTCGTTGCTGTTTTGAGCGTCATCGCCTGCGGAGGACTGCGATATTCCCAACTGGACCCGGCGGCAAAAGATTATCACCCCAAGCGGATTGCCGTGTTCCCGGCCGACGTGGGCACCTATGAAGAGGCGCGCAATGCCATCGAGCAGATTGTGCCCGGCGTGCTCATGGAAACAAAATGGTTTGCGAACGTCATCGACACGGCCACCCTGCAGCGCCAGATTCAGGCCAACGAAGAACTGCGCAAAATCTCGATGGAATACATCTCCAAGCTTCAGACGTTGAACTACTCCGATCCGGCGCTGAGCAGGAAAATCGGCGAACTCTCCGGCACGGACGGCTTTTTGCTGGTCGCCGTGGACTACTGGAATTACACGGTGGAGAAAGACAAGAAACTGGCCAAGGTCAGCGTCGGCCTGAAGCTGATTGATCCGGCCACGGGGAAAATCATGTGGAAGGCCGGCCATCATCTGGGGAAAAGCTACATGATGATCAAGCCGGATCTGCCTGACGTCGCCCGCGATGTCGTTCAGGATATGGTCGACGAAATGCCGCATTGACGGCGGTCCGCTGACCGGAACCTTTAAAAAACGGAGATGCATTATGAAAGAACAGGTGCAAAAAGCGCTGGATAAAGTCCGTCCCGGGCTCCAGGCCGACGGCGGCGATGTTGAACTGATTGACGTTTCTCCGGAAGGCGTGGTCAAGGTCAAGCTGACCGGAGCCTGCCGCGGCTGCCCGATGTCGCAGATGACGCTGAAAATGGGCATCGAAAAGATTCTGAAGCAACAGGTGCCTTCCGTCAAAGAAGTCGTGTCGGCCTGAGCGCCGGCTTAAAAGCGGTAAACGCGTAAAATTTTGACGTAAAGGAGATTTTTAAAAATATGGCCTACGTGATTACAGACGAATGCATTGCCTGCGGCTCATGCGAAGACGAGTGTCCGGTGGGAGCGATAACCGAAGGCGAAGACAAGTATGTGATTGACGCGAAACTGTGCACGGACTGCGGCGCCTGCTGTGATCAATGCCCGGTGGAAGCGATCGTTCCCGGAGAAGAAAAGTAACATCCACGCGCCTTTTATCCTGGGGGAATATCCGTCCCGTCCGGCGGATTTTCCCCTGCTTTTTTTGAACGTCGTCCGCCCCTTCGGGGCCATCATCACATTGAAAAACGGCTTTTGCACGAGGTCATCCTTGATCCAATCCCGGGATGCCGAAAGAAGCGTTCATGAACACATTCATCACTTTTGAAGGAGTCGAAGGATCTGGAAAATCCACGCAAATCAAGCGTCTGGGCGATTACCTGGAGCGGGAAAACATTCCCGTGGTCCTGACACAGGAGCCGTCGGGCACTCCGATCGGCCGTAAAATCGGCGATATTCTCTTCCACCGCGAAAACGTCGCCCTGTGCCCGGAAACGGAGCTTCTGCTGTTTTTGGCGGCCCGCGCCCAGCACGTGCGGGAGGTGATTCTGCCCGCGCTGCAAAGCGGAAAAACCGTTCTTTGCGACCGGTATTCCGACGCGACTTTTGCCTACCAGGCGGCGGGCCGGGGACTGGATCCCGCTTTCGTCGCGGCCGCCAACGATTATTGCGCGATGCAGGTAAAACCGGCGCTGACGATCCTTTTCGATCTGCCGGTGGAAATCGGGCTTGCACGGGCGGGCAGCCGCGACGCCAGGCGCAAAGATCCGGCGGCAGCCGACCGCTTTGAGCGGGAAAAAATCGACTTCCACGACCGGGTGCGGCAGGCCTACCTGAACCTGTACGCGGCGAATCCCGAACGGTTTCGATTGATCGACGCGTCCAAAAGCGAAGATGAAATCGAAAGCTGCGTCCGCGGGCACGTGATGAAATTCATCCACCAACAGCAATAATTTTCGCGGCGGTTGCGTTCCGATGTCTTTTGCAAACATATACGGTCATCATCAGCAAATCACCATGCTGCAGAAAGCCATGGCCCGAAAGCGGGTCGGGCATTCCTACATTTTCAGCGGACTTGCGGCCATCGGCAAGAAAACGCTGGCCCTGGAATTCGCACGGGCGCTAAACTGCGAAAACGCAGGCATCAGGCAGGATGCCTGCGGAAGCTGCCCTTCCTGCCGGAAAATGACGCGCGGCAATCACCCGGACATTCACGTCCTGGAAGCACAGACGCAGTTTATCCGCATTGCCGACATCCGCGGCATTCAGGACCAGATGACCTTTCGTCCGCTGGAAGGACGAAAGCGCGTCTTCATCATCGACGACGCGGACAAAATGAACGAACAGGCGGCCAACGCCCTTCTGAAAACGCTGGAGGAACCGTCGGCGGACAATCTTCTCATCCTGGTGACGGCCCGTCCCTTCTGGCTTCCGCAGACCATTCTCTCCCGATGCCTCCACGTGCGCTTCAATCCGCTTCCGGCCGAAACCGTCGCGCGGTTTTTAACCGATCAGAAGGGCATGGATCCCGCAGGGGCCCCGGCGCTCGCCTCTCTTTCCGGCGGCTCGATCGGCCGGGCGCTGGAAATGGACTCGGAAGACATGATTGCGTTTCGCGCCCGATTGAGCAATCTTCTCCGGTCTGCCGGCATCGGAGAACCGATGAACCGGCTGGTCCTCGCTTCTTTCCTGGGCCAGGACAAAAAACGCCTTCAGCAGGGCCTGTCGATCCTCCACACGTATTTCCGGGACGCGCTGGTGTACAGGGAAACGGCGCGGGCGTCCATGGTCATCAACGCGGACGATCTGCCCGCCGTTGAGTCGCTGGCCGGCCGCCTGAAGGGCTCGCAGATGCTGCATAATATCGCCGTGCTGGAAAATTCCCGGCAGTCGCTGGACATGAACGTGAACAAATCGTTGACATTGGAAGCAATGGCATTTAAGCTTCATCTGTAAAAAGGGCAAAGTCCATGCAGACCAACATTCTTGGCGTAAAATTCAAAAAAGAAGGCCGGATCTATCACTTCGACGCGGCCGACCTGATCCTGCACAAGAACGATCAGGTGCTGGTCAACACCGACAACGGCGTCGCGATGGGAACGGTCGTCACCGATGTCCGCCGCTCGGAGGCCTCCGAGCTCCCCGGCAGCCTGAAAAACATCATCCGCAAGGTTACCGCGGACGATTTGCGGGTCCGCGAAGAACTGGAGCTGCTGGAAGAGGAAGCCAGGAAATACTGCATCGGCAAAATCGCCGAAAAGGGACTTTCCATGAAACTGATCACGGTGGAATGCCTTTTCGACCGAAGCAAAATGATCTTCTATTTTACGGCGGACGCCCGGGTGGATTTTCGCGAGCTGGTCAAGGACCTGGTCTCCCGATTCAAAACGCGGATCGAGCTCAAGCAGATCGGCGCGCGCCAGGAGGCGAGAATCGTCAAGGGGATCGCGGTATGCGGCCGGACGGTCTGCTGCGCGGGCATTTTGCAGAACCTGGACCGCGTGACCGTCAAAATGGCCAAAGAACAAAGCATGTCGCTGAATCCGGAGAAAATTTCCGGATTGTGCGGAAGACTGATGTGCTGCCTGTCCTTTGAACACGAGGGATACGCCGACGCCCGAAAAGGCGCCCGGGAAGCGGCCAAAATCGAGCCCGTCCGGGAAAGCCCGGGGAGCGGCGAAACACCGCCTCCGGCCCGGATCAGGACCAGTTCTCCGCGGGAACCGAAAAAGAAACGGAAAGCGTGACAAGGAGCAGCAAACGATCATGTCCAGACCTTTTTACATCACCACCCCTATTTACTACGTCAACGCGTCGCCGCACATCGGGCACGCCTACACGACCATCGTCGCCGACGTGCTGGCGCGCTTTGCCCGCATGACCGGACGGGATACGTTTTTCGTCACCGGAACGGACGAGCACGGCGACAAAATCGCCGAGGCCGCGCAAAAAGCGGGCATCACCCCGAAAGCCTACGCGGACGGCATCAGCGCGCAGTTCCGCGGCCTCTGGCCCGAACTGGCCATTACCAACGACTATTTCATTCGCACGACCGATGAAAATCACATGGAAACCGTCCGGCGCATCCTGCAGAAGGTTTACGACGCGGGCGATATCTACTTCGGCTCCTATGAAGGGTTCTACTGCGTCGGCTGCGAGCGGTTTTATACGGAAAAGGAGCTGGTGGACGGCAAGTGCCCCGATCACCAGACCGAACCGGAGCACCGCAAGGAAAGCAACTATTTCTTCCGCATGAGCAAATACCAGGAGTGGCTCACAGGCTACATTCAGGAGCATCCGGATTTCATCCGGCCGGAGCGCTACCGCAACGAAGTCCTGGCCTTCCTGCGCGAGCCGCTGGAAGACCTCTGCATCTCGCGGCCCAAGACGCGCCTGGAATGGGGCATCACGCTGCCGTTCGACGATCATTACGTCACCTATGTCTGGTTTGACGCGCTCATCAACTACGTCACGGCCGTCGGTTATCCGGACGGAGGAAATTTCAAAAAATTCTGGCCTCAGGCCCAGCATCTCATCGCCAAGGACATTCTGAAGCCGCACGGCATTTACTGGCCGACCATGCTCAAGGCCGCGGGCATCGAGCCCTACCGGCATCTCAACGTCCACGGCTACTGGAATGTGGACTCGAGCAAAATGTCCAAGAGTCTGGGGAATGTCGTCCGGCCGCTGGATCTGAAGGACAAGTACGGCCTGGACGCCTTCCGCTATTTTCTGCTGAGAGACATGGTGTTCGGCCTCGATTCCAATTTCTCGGAGGAGGCGTTTGTCGCAAGGCTAAACTCCGATCTGGCAAACGACCTGGGCAACCTGGTCAGCCGCTCCGTGACCATGGCCATTAAATACTGCGACGGAAAGATTCCCGCGCAGCCCGACGCGGCGCTGGAAGGCAGACTTCCGGAACTGGCGCAAAAGACCGTGGCGGAGGTGGAAGCCTGCTTTGCCGACATGACGCTTCACAAAGCGCTCATGGCCGTCTGGGAACTCGTCGGCGTCGCCAATAAATACATCGTGGAAAACGAACCATGGTCGCTCGCGAAAGATCCGGCCCAGGGCGAAAAACTGGCCGCCATCATGTACCGTCTTCTGGAAGTTTTGCGCGCCGTCGCCATTTTGATTTCACCGTTCATGCCGCAGGCGGCCCAAAAAATCCTGCAAACGATCGGACTGGACGCTCAGGAGACCTGCGATCTGAACGCGATCCGCAGCGGCGCCCCCCTGCCAGCGGGCGCGGCTCTTTCCCGCGGTGAGTCGCTCTTCCCGCGCGTCAGCGCCGAAAAAGAAGCGCCGCCGCCGAAAAAACCGGCCGTTGAGCTCAAGCCGGAAATCGACTACGATGAATTTTCCAAAGTGGATCTGCGCGTGGCGAAGATTCTCTCGGCGGAGGCGGTGCCCAAATCCAACAAGCTGGTCAAACTGCGAATTGACATTGGAGAGGAGCGGACGATTGTGGCGGGAATCGGCAAGGATTACAAACCCCAGGAGCTGGTCGGCAAATCCATCGTCATCGTGGCCAACCTGAAACCCGCCAAATTGATGGGCGTCGAGTCGCACGGCATGCTGCTGGCGACGGATTCTCCGGAAGGATTGACGCTGATCGGGTTCGACCGCGAACCCAAAACGGGCGCGAAAGTCAGATAACATGCAGGGAACGGTCGCGACCCTTTCCTGCATTTCCCTTCAGTCCTTCAGCAGAGCTTCTATCACCGGCCGGTCAAAACCCGTCACCAGCCGGCCCTTGATAAAAAACATCGGCGTCGCGCGCACGCCGATTTTCGCGGATGCCTCCCGGTGCGCTTTGATCCGGTCTTCGGCATTCCGGTCGGTGCATAGATTCAACTGATCCTTCCCGTCCAGCTTCCCCGACAAAACTTTTCCGTATTCTTCGGCTTTGTCGGCGGCGCAGAAAATATGCCGGATTTTGTCTTCCGCGTCCCTGGACAAAGGGTAGAAAAAGACATACAGGGTGACCTCCTTCTTGCGTCCGGCAAAAAACGCATAGGACTGGCGGCAATAATGGCAGTTCGGATCGATGAATTCCACAACGGAGGTTTTCCCTTCGCCGATTTTCAGGGCCTTGTCGAGCGACAGGCCCGCCATTTTGGATGTCATTTTTTTCCCGGTGCTCTCCTGCGTGAGATTGGTCCCGTCTTTGGAAATCATGCTGCCCACGAAAAGCATGTCGCCGTCCGGAAGATAATAATAAATCTGGCTGCCGTTATAGACCTCATAGACGCCCCTTGCGGAGGTTTGCTTCATCGTTTCGTAGGAATGCTGGGGAAAGCTTTTTTTAAACTGCTCTTCCGGCGATGTCTTGTGAGCGGGCGGGCATCCGGAAAAGAGCAGAATCAGCGCTCCCGCAAGCCATAATTTTTTCACGGAAAAACTCCTTTGCGTTATTGGTTTCGAATCAGATATTTCGGGTAGGCGGCAAGCAGGGCGCTGCGCACCAGGAACGCGGCCGGTTTGTCCCACTTTTCCGGGTTTTTTTGCAGGAAATCGGCAACGACTTTATACAGCGCGTCGGGTGTGACGCCGCCGGGCAAAGAGTAGTCGGAAACCGTAGCTTCGGCCACGCCCTGAACATATCCCATGTAGTTTCCAGCCAGCAGGTAATCCGCTCTGGCGTAGTCCTGCTCGGCTTTTAAATAGGACTTCATTCCATCGACAAGATCATGACCGCTCATGGCCTGTGCGGTCTGTCCGCCAAGAACCAGCACGATCAACAACAGGGCAATGGATAGTTTTTTCATAGAGACATCCTGTTTGATTATTTTCTTTCACGTTCACATGCGCCGGCCGGAATGTCGCATAATCTTCCTCATCCGTCAACAACGCTTATGGAAAGCAATAGATACGTTTTTGAAAGTCGTCGGGTCGGCGCGGACTGTCCGCGCTCCCGACCCCTCAAAACCGGTAGTGGATCTCCAGCATGTGAAAATCCGCTCCCGTCGTGTGATGTCCGTAGAGGGCCGCATCGGAATAATGCAGAAACCGGTAGCCAACGCCGAATCCTCTGAAGACCGGCACGCTGAGGCCCGCGGTCAGCGCAAACTGAAAGTATCCGCCGTAGTCCTGATCCCCGAAGCGATGCCTGCTGAGCAGGGCCGGGCCCGCCCCCATATCCAGACTGAACCTTCCGTCTTTGCTGCCGAAAGCCAGCATGGGAATCAGGGAAACAGCCAGCGCGGTTTCTCCGGCGCCGTATAAAACGCCGGCGCCGGCCATCAGCCTCAGCTCGCCTCCCCAGCCGGGTTGGGAATACCATCCCCAGGGCAGCCGGAACTGCGCCGCCGCGTCAAATTCCTGAAATTCTTCCGTCGCCGTTCCGCCCAAAACATCCAGGCCCGAAAAGCGGCCCCGAATGCTGATGTTCAACAGGTTCGATCGAAGAACCCCCGGCTTTTTCACTGATTCCGCGGCGGCGCCCTGACCGTCGGGATCAGCGGCGGCGAATGCTGAATTCCCCGCAACCGGCGGCGGGGATTGCCCTTCTTTGGACGCCGGTTGAGACGCGGCCTCACCGGCGTGGGACGTCGCCGGAACGGAGCCGGTCATCAGCAGGATGGCACAGGCAAAAAAGAAAAGGCAACGAACACGGAAAAAATCGTTCCGCCCGCCGCGTTCTGTCTCCGGGGAAAAGGTCTCTCCCTGCCTTTTGCGTTTGCCCGTGCCGCGCCTGAAAATATTCGTCATCCCGCCTCCCCGCCCTACGACTTCACTCGCCACTCGCTGCTTTTTGCTATGAGCCATGATCTACGAGCTTTTTACCACCCACCATCCACTATCCACTATTCACCATGAAAACGGTCACCATTGATTTCTGTCTTTTCTATAACACAAATTTCCGGCCCGGTGAAAGAGTTCGCGAAGCTTGACTTTTGAACAAAGTCCTGCTGAATACTCGGTCATGAAACATGTTCATCCTGATCCGGCGGACCAGAAAATCCGCACGGCCTTCATTCTGGGCGCGGGGCTGGGAACAAGGCTTCGGCCGCTCACACAGCTCACGCCCAAACCGCTGCTGCCGGTCGGCGGACGCCCGATCATCACTCATGCGATGGAGCATTTGCGCGCCGCCGGTGTAACGCGGTTTATCATCAACACGCATCACTGCCCGGAAAAATATCTCGAAGCGTTCCCGGAGGGCCGATGGGAGGACGTTCCCATCACGTTTCGCCACGAACCGGTGCTTCTGGACACGGCGGGCGGCATCAAGAACATCGAGGATTTGATCGGGCAAGACCGCCGCATCATCGTTTACAACGGCGACATCATCACCAACCTCCCGCTTGAGCCCCTGCTGAAAAGACACACGGAGCTTTGCACAGAGGCGACACTGGCGCTGCGCAGCCGGGGGCCGCTGACCAATGTCCATATTGACTCACAGGGATTTATCTGCGATATGAGAAACACTTTGCACAACCCGGGCGTCCAGGCCTGCCTCTTCGCGGGCATTTATATTCTGGAAACGGCCTTTTTGCGGCGGCTTGCGGCGGGGAAAATCGAATCGATTGTGCTGCCGCTCATCGAGAGCATACGGCAAAATCCCCGGTCCGTCGGCGGAATCGTAATCGATGAAGGCTTCTGGCACGATCTGGGCACGATGGAAGAATACCGTACACTACGCGATCTGACGCTATGAACCGGGACATTCGACAATTTGTAAGCCATCATCTGGGCACGGCGGAGATTCAGTACGATCCGATTCTCAAGGGCGGCTCCGACCGCACCTTTTACCGTGTGCGCGTGCCTTCCGGCGCCACCTTCATTTTCATGGAATATGGAACCGAGGTCGAAGAAAACGCCTACTGGGCGGAAATCAACCGCTTCATGACGGAGATCGGCATTCCGGTTCCCCGCATCATCGCCTACGACTCCCGGCGTCGGTTCATGCTCCTGGAAGACCTCGGCGACGCGGATATGCATTCCCTGCGCGCGGCTCCCTGGCGCAAGCGGAGACGCTGCTGCCTCATGGCGCTTTCCGCGATCCACAGGCTTCACCGGACTCCGCTTTCCGACGTGCCGGCTTCCCTGAAACTGTGCCGGGGGTATGACCGGTCGCTTTACACCTGGGAACACGCCTACTTCAGGGAAAATTTCATCGAGGCCGCATGCGGCCTTTCGCTTTCCGGACCGCAGGAGCGCAACTGGACGGAAGAGATGGAGGCGCTCATCGACCGCCTGCAAAAAATCCCGGAGTGCCTGATCCACCGGGATTTCCAGTCCCAGAATATCATGATCAGAAACGACCGGCCGGTATTGCTTGATTTCCAGGGCATGCGGAAGGGCAATCTTTTTTACGATCTGGCTTCCCTGATCTGCGACCCCTACGTCTCTTTCTCCCCGTCGGAACGAAACGAACTCATTGCTTTTTATTACCGGATCATGGAGCCGGATTACAGCTTTGAAAAATTCACCGGCTATTTCTGGGACGGCGCAGTCCAGCGGCTGATGCAGGCGCTGGGCGCTTACGGATTTCTCGGCCTCAAAAAAAACAAACCTGCATTTCTCCACCATATGGCCAATGGCCTGAAGAATTTGCTGACGGCTGTCGACAACGCGGGCGGACTCGAAACACTGAACCATCTGCTGACGGAATGCAAAACCATCCTTGCCCGTAAAAATTATTAAAATCGTCTGCCTTCCTCCTCGATAAAGGCGTTGCGCTCATCGTATCGATATGTTAAGCAAATCCCCGATTATTGAACTCTTTTGGGAGAAAAACACCGTTATGAAGTACGATCCGATCGCCATTGAAGAAAAATGGCAAAAGAAATGGGAAGAAGAAAAAGCTTTTAAAGTCACGGAAGATCCGCAGAAAAAGAAATACTACCTCCTGGAAATGTTCCCCTATCCGTCGGGAAAAATCCATATCGGACATGTCCGCAATTACACCATCGGCGACGTGGTGGCCCGCTACAAACGCATGAAGGGATTCAACGTTCTCCATCCCATCGGCTGGGACGCCTTCGGCATGCCGGCGGAAAACGCCGCCATCGAGCACAAGATTCATCCGTCCAAGTGGACGCATGAAAACATCGAGCACATGAAGAAGCAGCTCAAGCGCATGGGATTCAGCTACGACTGGGACCGCGAATTGGCCACCTGCGAACCGGAATACTACCGCTGGGAACAGCTTTTCTTTATCTGGATGGTTGAAAAAGGCCTGGCCTACAAGAAACGCTCCAGCGTCAATTTCTGCAAAAAGTGCGACACGGTGCTGGCCAATGAACAGGTCGAAGGCGGTCTGTGCTGGCGCTGCGGCACGGAAGTCACGGAAAAAACGCTCGATCAGTGGTTTTTCAAAATCACCGCCTACACCGAGGAGCTTTTGGAATACTGCGACAAGCTTCCCGGCTGGCCGGAGCGCGTCATGACGATGCAGAAAAACTGGATCGGCAAAAGCTACGGCTGCCTCGTCGATTTTCCGATGGCGGAAGGCGACGGCGTCATTCAGGTCTTCACCACGCGCCAGGACACGCTTTTCGGCGCAACCTTCATGCTGGTGGCGGCCGAGCATCCGCTGGTGACCCAACTGGCCAAGGGCAAGCCCTGCGAAAAAAGCGTGCAGGCGTTTGTCGAAAAAGTCAAAAAGCAGGACAAGCTCATGCGGACCTCCGAGTATTACGAAAAGGAAGGCTTGTTTCTGGATTCCTACTGCCTCAATCCGCTTACCGGCTATAAAATGCCGATTTACGCCGCCAACTTTGTGTTGGCCGACTACGGCACCGGCTGCGTCATGGCCGTGCCCACGCACGACCAGCGCGACTTTGAATTCGCCAAAAAATTCAATCTGGAGCTGATCGTCGTTATTTCTCCCAAAGACCGGACGCTTGATGCGGCGACCATGACCGAAGCCTACGTCGATGAAGGCGTGCTGGTCAACTCCGGCCCCTTCAACGGCATGGAAAACACGAAAGTCCTGGAAGGCATCGCCGATTATCTGGAAGCCGAAGGCAAGGGCAGGCGCACGATTCAGTACCGCCTGCGCGACTGGGGCATTTCCCGTCAGCGCTACTGGGGCGCGCCGATTCCCATGATCGACTGCGCAAAATGCGGCATCGTGCCGGTGCCGGAAAAAGATCTGCCGGTTCTCCTGCCCGAAAACGTCGTCTTCAGCCCCGATGGCGGCTCGCCGCTCGCCGCGCTTCCGGATTTCGTGAACACCGCCTGCCCCAAATGCGGCGGCCCCGCCATGCGCGAAACCGACACCATGGACACGTTCGTCGAGTCGTCCTGGTACTTCGACCGCTACTGCTCGCCCGGCTGCGACGTAAAACCCGGTCTGGACCGCAAGGCGCTGGACTACTGGATGCCGGTGGACCAGTACATCGGCGGCATCGAGCACGCCATTCTGCATCTGCTCTATGCTCGCTTTTACACCAAGGTGCTGCGCGACTTCGGCGTGATAGGCGTGGACGAGCCCTTCACCAATCTGCTTACCCAGGGCATGGTCTGCAAGGAAACAACAAAATGCCCGGAGCACGGCTACCTCTTTCCGGACCAGGCAAAGGAAGGCAGGTGCGCCATCTGCGGCAAGGACGTCATCATCGGCAAGACGGAAAAAATGTCCAAGTCGCTCAAAAACGTCATCGACCCGGATTTCCTGGTGAAAACCTACGGCGCGGACACGGCCCGCATCTTCTGCCTGTTTGCCTCGCCGCCGGAAAAAGACCTGGAATGGAGCGAGCAGGGCGTGGAAGGCTCCTTCCGCTTTTTGAGCCGTCTGTGGCGCATCTTTGACGATTATTACGAAGACATCCAAACCGTCTCGCCCGCCGCAGGAACGCTTGAGCTGGCGGGCGACCTCAAGGCGCTCAGGCGAAAAACGCACCAGACCATCCGAAAGGTCTCACAGGACATTGAGGACCGCTTCCACTTCAACACGGCCATCAGCGCCGTGATGGAGCTGGTGAACGCCCTTTACGGTGTCAAGCGCCCGTCCCCGAATGACAAAACGGCTCTCGCCGTCGTGCGCGAGGCGCTGGAGACGGCCATCCTGCTTCTGGCGCCCATCGTCCCGCACATCACGGAAGAACTCTGGCAGCTCCTGGGCAAGGACAGGGCCGCAGTCGATATGCCCTGGCCCGACTATGATCCGGCCTGCGCCACCGAGGAAGAAATGACCGTCGTCATCCAGATCAACGGCAAGCTCCGCAGCCGGATGACGGTGCCGGTCGATTGCGGCGCGGAAAAAATCAAGGCCGACGCGCTGGCGGATGAAAAAATCGCCTCGCTCATCGGGGGGAATAAAGTGCTGAAAGTGATTTACGTCCCCAAAAAGCTGGTCAACCTCGTCGTCGCTTCTTAAAGGAAACGCCATGAAAAAACCAGGAGTGTTGTCCGCGATCCGAATAGGGTTTTTGTGCCTGTCCTGCTTCTGCCTGATAGGCTGCGGCTACGGGTTTGCCCCGCAGGGCGAACACATCGACAAACGAATCGTCAACATTTACGTCGCGCCTTTCGTCAACAAAACCGCGGAGGCCGAAGCGGAAAACATTCTGCGGGCGGCCTTCATCGACCAGATCCTTCAGAGCAGCCGTTTCAAAAGCGCGCTTACCCTTGAACAGGCGGACGCCGTCATCAACGGCACCGTCATCAGCATCACCACGGGTGTTCTTTCTTACCGCAACAACATTCTGGCCGCGGAAGAGAGAATGACGATTACCCTGGAGGCCAGCCTTCGCGAAAAGGACAGCGGCAAAACCATCTGGTCTTCGCAAAATGTCGCAGGCACGTCGGACTACAAACTGCAGGACAGCGTCAATCCGAAACCGGCCCGGCAACAGGCCCTGGCCAAGCTGGCGAAGGACACGGCGGAAAACACCTTTAATCTGATGATGTCCGACTTCTGACGGCGTCCGGGAAATCATGAAAAGTTCAGTGTATCAATGGGGACGGCTTTTGCTCTGGATCGCCGCGGATGAAACGCAGGCGGAAGAGCAATGGCCTTTCGCAGGCGGTCCCTTCCGGCCGCTGAAACGGCCTTCCGTATTTTTCAAAAACCTTCCGTCGGATTATCTGCTGGCGCTGGATGCGGAAAAAAGCGTGTCCTGCGGCCCTGCGGAGCTTCGAAGACTTCTGGCCCTTGCCCGCGACACGCGGGCCGGCATGATTTATTCGGACTACTAC
Organism: Smithellaceae bacterium; assembly: GCA_028693285.1. Lineage (GTDB taxonomy): Bacteria > Desulfobacterota > Syntrophia > Syntrophales > Smithellaceae > UBA8904. Next base: position 24,213 of record JAQUVQ010000022.1, on the reverse strand, counting down.
GAGAAAAACGGCAGCCGTTTCGCCGGGCGGCCGTTGAACGACTACCAGGCCGGATCCCTGCGCGATCATTTTCATTTCGGCCCCTTTTTCATTTTATCGGGCGCCGCCGTCTCTTCAGCGGTTCGAAAATACGGCGCGCTGCCGGCCGATCCGGACAGCGCCTTCTACGATTTGCGCCTGAGAATTTCGCTGGAGCATGAACTGATCCGCGTGCCCGAATTCCTCTACACGGTATCCGCAAAAGAAAAAATGCCTTCCAAAAAAACCGGCAGGAAATCCGAAGCGCATTTTTCCTACGTCGCCCGGGAGAATTTGATCCGGCAAAAACAACTGGAAAAAATAGCCACCCGCCATCTGCGGCGCCTGGGCGCCTGGCTGCCTCCAAGGCCCGCCGCGGACCGGCAGAAGGAAGAGATTCTCTGGAAGGCCAGCATTGTCATTCCCGTATTCAATCGCCGGAAAACCATAGCCGACGCCCTTCAAAGCGCGCTGGCGCAACAAACGGATTTTCCCTTCAATATTCTGGTGGTGGACAACCACTCCACGGACGGCACGACGAAGCTTCTGAAAACCTTTGCCGCTCAATACCCTCATGTTCATCATCTTGTTCCGTCCCGGCATGATCTGGGCATCGGCGGATGCTGGAACGAGGCGATTTACTCGCCCCTGTGCGGCCGCTACGCCGTTCAACTGGATTCCGACGATCTTTACGCGTCGCCGCACACGCTGCAAATCATGGTCAACGAACTGCGCCGCGGTCCCTGCGCGATGGCTGTGGGCTCCTATACACTGGTAAACGAACATTTGAAAAAGATTCCGCCGGGTCTCATCGATCATCGGGAGTGGACCGCGCGAAACGGCCACAACAATCTTTTGCGAGTGGACGGCATCGGCGCCCCGCGGGCTTTCGACACTTCCATTCTTCGCCGGATCGGCTTTCCCAATGTGAGTTACGGGGAAGACTACGCCGCGGCGCTGAGGCTCTCCCGCGAGTACCGCATCGGCCGGGTTTATGAAAGCGTCTATCTCTGCCGCCGCTGGAAGGACAACACCGACGCGGGCCTGTCCGTGGAAAAGCAAAACCGCAATGATTTTTACAAGGACCGCCTGCGAACGCTGGAAATCAAAGCCAGGCAGCAGATAAACGAAAAAGAAAAATCTACTGAGAATATAAGCGATAAAAATCAAAAAGAGTGTTGTCATTCCCGCGCAGGCGGGAATCCAAAATTTTTAAATACTGGATTCCGGGTCGCGCTTCGCTTGCCCGGAATGACAAATGAAGCAGTTGCGGCGCCTCCTCAAACAGCAGACCGACAGACTGGTTCCTCTGTTTCACTTGCACCGAATCAAATCTTTGCTGAATTTCCTGAAGGCGGAAGCCAAACCCTGCACGCCTTGTGCCGCGCGCTCGTTGAGTCGCAAAAGAAAAGCTGGCCTGCCTTCGCGGCGGCCTGCCGTGATCTGGCGTCGGTGCAAACCCGGGAACTCTCCTTGGGCGACTACAGCGTCACCCTGCAGTACAACCCGGCCCGCACCGTCAGCAGCGGCGCGGCCGTGGACGCGGAATCGATCCGGAAACGGCCCTGTTTTCTCTGCGCCGAAAACCGTCCGGAAGAGCAGTCCGGCATTCTGTACCGCGGCGATTATCAGATCCTCTGCAACCCGGCGCCCATCTTCGAACACCACCTCACCGTGGCGGCGCTCACGCACCTGCCGCAGGATATCCGGTTATCACTGGACGCATTTCTGGATATCGCCCATGACGCAGCGCGGGACTATGCCGTATTCTACAACGGCCCGGCCTGCGGGGCTTCCGCGCCGGACCACCTGCACTTTCAGATGATTCCGGCCCGTGCGCTCCCATTTTTGAATGAACTGAAAGAAGGATCTTTCCCGATTGCGCCATCCGCCATCCTGCATCGTCCGGCAAAAAACTGCGATCGCCGCGTCCTGCTTTTCAAGTCGGACCATGCCGGACTCCTGAAAGAGCACATGACGCGATTCCTGGATGCCGCCCGGAAACAGCTTGCGACGCAGGAAGAGCCTCTGCTGAATGTTTTTTGCACTTACGGAAAGCACGGTTGGACGATCACCGTGTTTTTGAGGCGGAAACACCGGCCCGACGCCTATTTTGCACCGGGGAAAAGCGGCATCTTCGTCTCGCCCGGCGCCATTGACATGGCCGGCGTCGTCATTACGCCCCGGCTGGCCGATTTCGAGCGGCTCACCGGCAATGCCATCCGGAGCATTTACCGGGAAGTCTCGCTGGAGGGAGATACCCTGAATCCAATCATCGAAGCATTATTGTAGGGAATGGTCCTGCCGCCCGCATGTGTGGCCGCGGCCGTTTGCACAAAACAAGGATTTTTTATGAACGACCAAAACCAAGTCATCATCGACAGCGCCATGAGCTTTGCAGAAGCTATTGAAGGCACTACGGCGCCCATGGAAGTGATCGATTCCCTGTCCATGATCGACGTCCTGTATTATTCCTTTGACGGACAACGCCACCAAGGCCAGATCCTCGTGGACGGGCGCCTCGAAGACGACGTTTATGAAATCTTTCTACTGATCGAGAAGCTGAAATTACCCATCGGCAAAGTTATCCCCATTGTCGCGTACAAGTGGGACGACGAAGCCTCGATGGCGGACAACAATTCTTCTTCCTTCAACTTCCGCGTCATCGCCGACACCAACAAACTGTCTCTGCATTCTTTCGGCCGCGCGGTGGACATCAACCCTTTCCAGAATCCGGTGATATACCCCACGGGCCTGATCGCACCCGAAGGCGCCGTCTATCGCCCCAAAGACAGGGGCGCCTTTTTTGCCTCACACCCCATTGTCCAGGAATTTCTCCGGCGTGGCTGGCACTGGGGCGGAAATTTCGAACAGCCCAAGGATTACCATCACTTCGAGAAAACATAAGACAGTTATTTAGACGGAAGACTAAAGGCCGAAGCAAAAGACAATATAAACTTTCACCTACGAGCCAATAGTGGTAACAGTTAGTCAGCTCTAAGGATTACAGGAAGCTATGGTTTAGTTGTTTTTACTTATTTTCGCTCAGGGAAAATTTTCGCAACATTGATCCTGGATTATTTGCTCACCAGCCGGGCCAGTTCGACGGCCCGCCGCAGAATCAGCTTTGCCGATTGCAGGCCTGCCTCGTCGTTTTCGATGCCAAGCTTGACGTTCGGATCGAATTTGCCGGAACCGTAGGAGCTTGCGCAGGCCGACGCGCCCAGAGGGCTTATGCCCTGATGGACGCTGGCCGGTATCATCTCCAGCGTCAGAAACTCCAGGATGTGCGCGAGGTGCGTGGTCTCCAGGCCGCCGTTGCGCAGCCAGGAGACGGCCATGCTCACGCCGATTTTGTTTTTCATTTTTCCGCCCGTCAGGTTTCCGAAGACAAACACGCGGAACCGGTCCAGCAGCGCGGCCATCCGCGCGGACGACCGCATGAAATACACGGGGCTCGCCAGCACGAGGATGTCCGACGCTTCGGCTTTTTCAAAAACAACCTGTGCATCATCTTTAAGGGAACAATATTTACCCGGCATTTGTTTGGTCAGGCAGAAATTACAGTGGATGCAATCCTGAATTTTCAAACCGGAGAGATGAATCACTTCCCGTTTTGTTTCTTTTTGGGGCAAGCATTCCAGGGCGAGGTTCAAAAAGGTTCCCACATTGCCTTTTTTTACCGGGGAGCCGGAGATTCCTAAAATATGAAGGGCCATCATGCTTCTCCTCGTTTATTTTTGGTTGTGCCGCACAAAAATCAACCGATCCGTCTCAAACCCCAGCGCCGCGGCTTTGGCAATCAAACGATTCCTCGTTTCTTCCTCCAGCGTCCCGCTTCGCGCAAGAATCCACAGATAGGAGCGGTCGGGGCCGCATACCAGCGCCCAGCCGTAGTTCTTCCTATCCAATTCCATAATCACGTAAGACCCGTAAAACGGGCCAAAGAAGGATACTTTCAAAAACCCCTGATCGGAACGGTTCACGAAATACGCCCGGCCCTCGGCTTCTTTCCACCTGCCATCTCCTGCCGCATAGCCCCGGTTCACCACCTGCACGCCGCCGTCGGACCGCAGGCTGTACTCTGCCGAAACGGATGAAAGCCCCCTTTCAAAGGAATGATCCAGCCGCGCGATTTCATACCACTTGCCCAGGTATCTCTCCAACTGGAAACCTTCCACAGGCGTCACGCCCGGGGGCAGACCGGCGCACCCGGTCAAGAGCAGGACAATAAGCAAAAGTATTTTTTTCATTTTCGCGCCTTTACATTCCGCTTCGAATGGCTTAATTTACTTTAAAACCGGATAAAATCAAAGGAGGAATCATGCGGCTTGACGAATATTTTGAAAACGCCCGGGGGGTCGGCGTTCTTTCCACTTCCGATGCCGGGGGAAAAGTGAACGCGGCCATTTACGGGCGTCCTCACTTCATGGATGACCGGACCGTGGCTTTTATCGCCCGCAACCGGCTCACCCGCGCCAACCTGCTGACCAATCCTTCCGCGGTCTATCTTTTCAAGGAGGATGGCTCCTACGAAGGCAAACGGCTGTATCTGACCAAAATCAAGGAAGAAAAAGACTCGCCGCTCATCGGCGAAATCCGCAGGAGAAAACACAGGGAAGTGGAAGGCAAGGATCCAGCCGAAGAGAAATTCCTGATTTACTTTACCATCGACAAGGTGCTGCCTTTGATTGGCGACGGCCGGTGAGGGCGTCTTGTCTCCCCGGGCCGGATGGGTTGGTAAAGGTCGGGAGGAAAACGCCGGATTCTGTGCGGTGCGCCAAAGTCATTCGCGGGTCTAAAGACCCGCACTACGTCTTTTTTTATGTAGAGCGCACCTCGTGTGACCTTCAGGTTGTTAGGTGCGCCTGAAAGCTTTGCCTTGATCCTATTTTTGTAGAAATGACGAAAAACAGGTTGTGCAAATCAGGATTCGACGGGTGATCTTAAAACGGAGGGTTGAACCATGAAAGTTTTCATGACGGGGGGAACCGGTTTTGTCGGCACCTATCTGACGAAAAAGCTCATAGACAAGGGGCACAATGTCTGCGTCCTTACGCAGTCGCTCACCGGCCGGGAATTGAAAATTCCGGGCCTAACCTACCTGGTCGGCGATCCCAACGTTCGGGGAAAATGGCAGGACGCCGTAAGGGATTATGAGATCATCGTCAACCTGGCGGGCGCCTCCATCTTCAGCCGCTGGACGGACGAGCAGAAAAAAATTCTCCGCGACAGCCGCCTCGACACCACCCGGCATCTGGTGGAAGCGCTCCCCGCGGACGCCTCCCGCGTTTTGTTTTTCAGCACTTCGGCGGTCGGGTATTACGGGTTTCATGAAGACGAGGAGCTCACCGAATCCTCCCCGGCGGGCGGCGACTTTCTGGCCCGTCTGGCTTCCGACTGGGAAGCCGAGGCCATGCGCGCCAAAGAAAAAGGCGCGCGCGTGGTCATCACCCGCTTCGGCATCGTGCTCGGCCCCAACGGAGGCGCGCTGGGTCAGATGATCCCTCTGTTCAAGTTCTTCCTGGGAGGCCCGCTGGGTTCGGGACGCCAGTGGTTTTCATGGGTGCACCTGCAGGACCTCACGGCCGCATTTCTCTTTCTCATTGGGCATCCGGAAATCTCCGGCGCGGTGAACCTGTGCGCGCCCCAGCCCGTAAGAAACCGGGAACTGGGAAACGCGATCGGCCGCGTTCTGCACCGCCCCTCCTTCCTGCCCGCCCCCGGCTTCATGATTGAAATTATTCTGGGCGAGTTCGGCTCGGTGCTGCTCAAAGGCCAGCGGGTCATCCCCCGCCGCCTGCTGGATGCAGGGTTTCGCTTTTCCTATCCGGAGATCGACGAAGCGCTGCACAGCATCATCAAACCATAGATGATCCGCCGCTCGGCGCTTCAGAAGCGGCCTGATTTTGATTGACAGGCCCCGCGGCGCTTCATATACTGCAGCCATCAGCGAAGAATTCAAAGGCGTCTTTCATGAAATTTTTGTCGGCTATTATCAGCACCATCTCCGGAAGCAAAATCGTCAAGGCCAATATCGGCCTTTTGGCAAAATACCTCCTGGTCATCATCGTGCTGATTACCGCCTACAGCATTGTCTTTCACTATCTCATGGCGCTGGAGGGCCAGAAGCATTCCTGGATGACCGGCTTCTACTGGACGATGGTGGTCATGTCCACGCTGGGGTTCGGAGACATCACCTTCACCAGCGACATCGGCCGGGCCTTTTCCGTCCTGGTGCTTCTTTCCGGCGTGATTCTGCTGCTGATCCTTCTTCCCTTTGTCTTCATCAAGTTCTTTTTCGCCCCCTGGATGGAGGCGCAGGCGCGAAGCCGCGCACCCCGGGAGCTTCCGCCGGATACCCGCAACCACGTAATCATCACGCATTATGACCCGGTGACCGCCGACCTGATCGAGAAGCTGGTGAGCCACAAGAAGGACTATGTCGTCGTCGTGGATGAACTGCAGCGGGCGATTCAGCTCTACGACAAAAACATCCGCGTCGCCGTCGGCGACATCGACGATCCCAAAACCTACTTTCGGCTGCGCGCCCAGAACGCCGCGCTGGTCGTGGCCACCAACAGCGATCAGATGAACACCAACATCACCCTCACGCTGCGGGAAGACTTCGAGCATCTGCCGATTGTCACCACGTCGGAGTCTCCCCATTCCGTGGACATCCTTCAACTGGCGGGAAGTTCGCGCGTTCTGCAGCTTCACGATCTGCTGGGAGGATCGCTGGCGGCCTGGACCATCGCGGGTGACTGCAAATCCAACATGATCGGCCGCTACGATCAGCTCGTGATCGCGCAGGCGCCGGTGATCGGCACGCCGCTGGTCGGCAAGACCCTGGCCGAAAGCGGAATCCGCGAAACCTTCGGCCTGACGGTAGTGGGCATCTGGGAGCGGGGCACTTTCATGATTCCCGGACCGGAGACGACGATCGACCGCACCAGCGTTCTGGTGTTCGCCGGCACGGAAGCCGCCGTCGCGGCCTACGATGAGGTGTATTCCTTCTACCAGATCTGCAAGGTGGCGGGCGATCCGGTCATCATTGTCGGCGGAGGACGCGTCGGCCATGCCATCGCCCTGCGCTTTCAAAAGGCGGACATCCCCTACCTGATTATCGAACGGGCCAAAAAGCGAAGCGAGGAGGACGGGCATTTTGTTTTCGGGGACGCGGCGGACATTCACACCCTGCAGAAGGCCTGGTTTGAAAAAGCCCCCGCGGCGCTCATCACTTCGCACGACGACGCCACCAACATTTATCTCACCAAGTACCTGAGAAGCCTTCGGCCGGACATGCAGATCCTGAGCCGCGCCAGCGAGGACCGCAACGTCTCCACGCTGCACCGCGCAGGGGCGGACTTCGTCATGTCCTACGCCTCGCTCGGCGCCAACGCCATCTTCAATTTTCTAATGAATGAGGAAACGATGTTTCTGGCGGAGGGGCTGAATTTCTTCCACCTGCCGGCGCCCAGGTCCCTGATCGGGAAGGCGCTGGCGCAGTCCGGCATTCGTGAAAAAACCGGGTGCACCGTGGTCGCCATTCAGCACAGGGGCGAAACCGTCATCAATCCGAAGCCGTCGCATGCCATCGACAAGGACGATGAACTCATCCTCATCGGCACCTACGATGCGGAAAGCTCCTTTCTGGGTAAATTTCCCGCCTGATCTTCAGCTGACCCCGCGCGTTTTCATCCGGCGCGCCATGGATTGCTCGGCCGGGGAACAGACCATAAAAAAAACCCTCAGCCGCCACGCGATGACGACTGGGGGTTTTTCAAAACCGGTCGAAAAACCTTATTGATTCTACATCAAACCGTCCATCATTTTCAGAACGTTGTCGATGTCCGCCTTGGTCCAGGGGTTGCTTTTGTCGGTGTAGCGGATGTATTTGAGCTTCTTGTCCTTGCCGATCAAAACAAACACGGACTTGCCTTTGCAGTTGCCGAGGTTCCACGTCTTGGCCAGCGTCAGGTCCGGATCGGTCAGGATGACGCTTTTATATTTTTCAATTTTGCCCCGGACGATTTTTCGAATCAAAAAATTGGGCGCGTTGGAATCCTTCATGTTGGCAACGCCGATTCCACGGTAAGACGCCTTGCTGTAATTTTTTGCCTTCGTCGCATCGTTCATGGGGTCTCCGTAGTCCCCTGCGCTCGAGTCGGCATAGGTTACCGTAATCACGTGCGTCCCGAAATCCGGAATGCTTGCGGGCTTGTCATTGGCATCCCTGATCTGAGGATTGGACAATTCCTGGCCGACCGTAGCCGCAAGCCCCAATCCCGTACTGAGAACAAAAGCAATCACTGCACATCCGGCCACAACAAGACTCTTGCGTAAAAAAGATCGATTCATACCTAACCCTCCTTTAAATTGGATAGAAACTGTTTTTCATTGGCGACGACTATAGGAAAGCCTTTTGCATCTGTCAATCGAAATTTAACCCCCGGCCCGCTTCAAATCTCCCTGTCTTCCGGCGCGGCGGAAAGGGGAAATCCGGCGGCGGGCCGGTTTTTCCTCTTCTGCGTTCACCTGCCTACTTTACCCTTGTCCAGTAGTGGCTTTCGCTCAGGAAAAGCAAACTGGCCGTAATTTTCAGCCGGTCCGGGGTGATTTGCGCGATGCTGCACTTATATTCCTTCCCCGCCTCGACGTCATATATTTTTCCTTCAACGTACCGGCCGGCTTCTTTTTTCAGGTTCCATAAAATCAGCATCCCCATCAGCGGCTTGTCTTTTCTTTCCTTCTTGCATTTGGTGCACAGCGCGTTTTCGGGTACAGATGTCAGTTTTACAATTTTGCCGTAGTAAACCCCGTCTTTTTCAAAGATTTCAACCTGGGACCGTTCCTTGCCTTTGTCCTTGCCCTTCAGTATCGGCACAGACCATACGCCGGCAATCGACGGATCCGCCGCATGACCCGCCGGTAAAAACGACGCCATCAAAAGAAGCGTCATCAAAGCCATCATTATTTTCTTCATACCTGTCCTCCTCGATTAAATCCCGCAATCCATCGCTTTACCGCGCGCGAGTATATGAGCAACGGCCCGCAAGTGCAAGGGAAAAGAAGCAAAATTCCGGCGCGTGCCCAAGGAGGGCTTCCCCGCCCTATCTGCGCTAAACCATTGTCGTTAAAGAGAAATGGGTTGACAAGGCCCGGGCTTTTGATTAGTCTTCCACCTGTAAAAATTGAGGAGATGATCATGGCTGTAAGAGTTGCAATCAACGGATTTGGGCGCATCGGCCGGCTGGTGTTTCGCGCGGGCTTCGGAAGCGGCGATGTGGAATTCGTGGCGGTTAATGATCTGACCGACGCAAAAACAAGCGCACATCTGCTCAAATATGATTCCACCCACGGCACGCTTCAGGCGGATGTAAAATCGACGCCCAATGCCATCATAGTTGACGGCAGGGAAATCAAAACTTTTTCCGTCCGCGACCCGGAAGAACTCCCCTGGAGAGATCTGGGAGTGGACGTCATTCTGGAAAGCACCGGCAGATTCACGGACCGGGACGGCGCGGAAAAACATCTGAAAGCAGGCGCCAAAAAAGTCGTCATCTCCGCGCCCGCAAAAAGCCCCGATGTGACTGTCGTTTTAGGCGTAAACGCCGAAGACTACGACAAAAACAGGCATTCCATCATCTCTATGGGCTCCTGCACCACCAACTGCCTCGCGCCGATCGTCAAAATCCTGCATGAGGAATTCGGTTTGGAATACGGATTGATGACGACGATCCATTCCTATACCAACGATCAGGTGGTCATCGATGAGCCGCACAAAGACCTGCGGCGGGCGCGCGCCTCGGCGCTTTCGATGATTCCCACGACCACCGGCGCGGCCCGTGCCATCGCGGAAGTCATTCCCGAAATGAAGGGAAGGCTGGACGGTCTGGCCATCCGCGTCCCCACGCCCAACGTGTCGCTGGTCGATTTTGTGGCGACGCTCGCCCGCAAAACCAGCCGGCAGGAAGTCAACGAAAAACTCAAGGAAAACGCCCAGCGCGCCATGAAGGGCATCCTTCTGTGCTCGGAGGAAGAGCTGGTTTCCAGAGATTTCAACGGCAATCCCCATTCGTCCATTGTGGATTTGCCGAATACGACCGTCATCGGCGGCAATATGGTAAAAATCCTTTCGTGGTACGACAACGAGTGGGGCTTCTCCAACCGGATGCTGGAACTGCTGTCGTTCATCATGAAATAAAATACGCAAAGAGAGGAAAGTCGCATGAAGTATTTGGATCAGATTGATGTCAGCGGAAAGAGGGTTTTTGTGCGTGTGGACTTCAACGTGCCGATGGACAAGTCGTCAGGCCAAGTTAAGGACGATACCCGCGTTAAGGCGAGTTTAACCACCATCAACTACATTCGCGAAAAAGGCGCCCGCGTGATCGTGGCGTCACACTTGGGGCGTCCCAAGGGCAAAAAAGTGGAAGAATTTTCACTCAAACCGGTCGCGCCGGTTTTTTCGTCCCTGCTGAAGAAGGACGTACCCTTCATCGACGACTGCATCGGTGAAAAAGTGCTTGAGGCCGTGGCTGCCATGAAGGCGGGCGACGTCATCCTGCTGGAGAACCTGCGGTTTTATCCGGGCGAAGACAAAAACGACGACGCGTTTGCCCAGGAGCTGGCCAAGCTCTGCGACGTGTACATCAACGACGCGTTTGCCGTCTCTCACCGCGCGGCGGCATCCAACACCGCCATCACGAAATTCGTTCCCATCTGCGCCGCGGGCTTTTTGCTGAAAAACGAAATTGAGTATTTCAACAGGGCCATGGGAAATCCGGCCCGGCCGCTTGCCGCCATTATCGGCGGCGCCAAGGTCTCCGACAAAATCAAGGTTCTGGAAAATGTGATTGACAAAGTTGACCGCCTGGTTGTCGGCGGCGGCATGGCGTTCACGTTCCTGAAAGCCCAGGGATACAATGTCGGCAAGTCCCTGTGTGAAACGGACATGCTGGATCTGGCCAGAACGATTCTGGACAAAGCCAAAGCCAAAAACGTGCAGTTTTTGCTGCCCACGGATGCCGTGATCGCTCAGAATGCCGCTGCGGACGCGGAAGTCAAGATCGTGGATATCAAGAATATTCCCGACGACTGGATGGGCCTCGACATCGGGCCGGCGACGATTGCGGCGTTTTCCGAGGCGGTGAAGTCCGCCAAAACCATCGTCTGGAACGGACCGCTGGGCATGTTTGAACTGGCGCCCTTTTCTTCGGGCACGTTCAAACTGGTGGACGCGGCGGTTGACTCCGGCGCGCTCACGATCGTGGGCGGCGGCGACACGGACACGGCCATTCACAAGACGGGCAAAAGCGACAGAATCTCCTACATCTCCACCGGCGGCGGCGCGTTTCTGGAGCTGCTGGAAGGAAAGACCCTGCCCGCCGTCGCGGCGCTGGGTTGATGCGGAGGATCCTCATGAGAAAATGGATTGTCGCAGGCAACTGGAAGATGCACAACACAATCGCTGAATCGATCGCCCTGGCCCGCGCGATTAAGGAAGGATTTTCCGGCTCGGCAAACGGCGAAGTCGTGGTGGCGCCGCCGTTTACCGCCCTTTCCGCTGTGGGCGACGCACTTAAAGGTTCTGCGGTGCGGCTGGCCGCGCAAAACATGTACAGCGAGGACAAGGGCGCCTTCACGGGCGAAATTTCCCCCGTCATGCTCAAGGATGCCGGCTGCGCTTGCGTCATCATCGGCCATTCGGAACGGCGCAAGTTTTTTTCCGAAACGGATGACGGCGTCAACGCCAAAGTGAAAAAGGCGCTCGCCGCGGGGCTCAAGCCGATCGTCTGCGTGGGTGAAACGGATGAGGAAAGAGTTCAGGGCGTGACGCAGTCGGTTGTCGGCCGCCAGGTGCGGGGCGCTCTGGCCGGTGTTGAAAAGCTGGACGATGTGGTGATCGCCTACGAGCCGGTCTGGGCTATCGGCACGGGCAAAGTCGCCACTTCCGCGCAGGCCGAGGAGGTGCACGCTTTCGTCCGCGGTCTGATTCGGGAATTGTTCGGGGCGGCGGCCGAAGAGCTCCGCATTCTTTACGGCGGCAGCGTGACGAAGGACAATGTCGCGGAACTGGCCGCTATGGAAGACATCGACGGAGCGCTCGTCGGCGGCGCATCGCTCAAACCGGACGGCTTTCTGGGCATCATCGCCAAAATGCCGTAAAAGAGGTTATGGGTAATGGGCGAGAGGTAAGAGGCGAGAGGACCGGGAAACAGAAGTCCTTTCGCCGCTTTTCTCCCCTAACCCATCACCCATAACCTATCACCTATCACCCATAACCCATTGCCTTTTATCATGACCAGAATCTTAATCGTTTACCATTCCCAGACGGGACACACCAAACAAATGGCAGACGCCGTTTGCGAAGGAGCGAAGGCCATTGACGACGTCGAGGTGGTTTTCAAAAAAGCCTCCGAGGCCACGCTAGACGACCTTCTGGCCTGCGACGGCCTGGCCGTCGGCACGCCGGAAAACTTCGGCTACATGTCGGGCATGCTCAAGGATTTCTTCGACCGCACGTATGTCGGCGCGCAGGACAGGGTTTTCCGCAAACCCTTTGTCGTCTTCATCAGCGCCGGGAACGACGGCTCGGGCGCGCTCAGGGCCATCGAACGCATCGCTCTGGGCTATAAATTCAAGACCGTCTTCGCGCCCGTTATCGCCCGCGGGAACATCACCGAAGAAGTGCTCGACCAGTGCCGCGAGCTGGGAGGCACGCTGGCCGGCGGCTGCGCGATGGGCATCTATTAAATGAGGCAATGGGTCACGGGCAATAGGCCATAGGCGAAAGATCAGTCATGACAACGGTTTGAGCCGAAGGCGGGTTTTGTCGCTGCCCAAAACATCATCACACGATGGATTCTGACGGTTATTCTCCGAATTGATCTTTGACGATCTGAAAGGCCTGGTCGGCCACATCAATGGTTTTCTGAATATCCGCTTCGGTATGAGCCGCGCTCAAAAACATGTTGTGATGCCAGAAGAAGTAAACGCCTCGCAGTGAACATTCCCTGCAGAAGAGCTGGGCGCGCTTGAAGTTGCTTTCATTGGTAAAATGCAGAAAGGGGATGGCGTTCGGTCCGGACATTCGAAACGAAAGGCCGTGCGCCGCGGCTCGTTCCTCCAGTCCCCGGCGAAGCTCGCCGCCGCGGGAGTCGCAGATCGCGGCGGCGTCGATTTTTTGCATTTCGTCGATGCAGGCCAGGGCCGCCGCCATTTCCGGAGAATTGTTCCAGTAGGAGCCGGTCTGAAAAGCTTTCGCGGCGACCATGCGCATCCGGTCCGTGCCGACCAGGGCGGAGATGGGATAGCCGTTGGCGATCGCCTTGCAGTAACAGGCCAGATCGGGCCGGAAGCCGAAATAATGGGCGGAGCCTTTGATGTCGAGCCTCCATCCGGCGCGGACGTCATCGATGATCAGGACGATGTCATTCTCATCGCAAATCCGGCGCATGTCCCGCCAGAATCCGGGCGCCGGAAGCGCCTGCGGCTCAAAGACGGGATGATGATAGGGGGTGAACAGGGCGCCGGCGATCCGGTTTTTGTTTTCCTCCACGACCCGCCGAAAGGCGTTCGCATCGCCCCACGGCGCCATGAGGACGTCCGCCCGGTCGGCCGGAAGAACGCCGATGTGGTTGGTGCCCGCCCACGGCTGGGTTCCGTGATACGCCCCGTGGGCCAGCACGATCTTGTCGCGCTTTCGGTAGCCGCGCGCAAGCGCCACGGCCCAGGAAATCGCATCCGCGCCGTTTTTGGCAAACACGGCCCAGTCGGCGCAGTCATTGACCTCCACCATTTTTTCCGCCAGATCGACAAGCAGCGTCGAAGGCGGCATGGTCGCCGTTCCGTTTCGGGCCTGACGGGCAAAGGCTTCGTCAATCCGGTCATGGGCGTAGCCGAGGATCATGGGACCGTAGGCGCAGGCATAGTCGATGTATTCATTGCCGTCCACGTCCCAGAAGCGGCACCCCTTGGCCCTGGAGATGAAGTAGGGATAGAAGCCCGGAACCGTCGTGGCCGGATTGAAATGGCCGTAGATGCCCTGGGGAATGACTTTGGCCGCGCGCTGAAACAGCGCCTTCGATTGCGTGAAGGTATAGGTCATGCCCTGTCTCCTATTGCAAATAAACGCCGACCCGGTCGAGAAGCCCGTTCACGACATCCCCCATGTGCAGATCCCCCTGGATTCGAATGTCTTCCAGGCAGATGGCGGCAAACACATCCACCTTGTCTTCCGTGAGGTCAAGAAACACCTCCTCTGAGGAAAATTCCATGACAAGGTCGGGATTCGGCGCGCGGCCGCTTCCTGCGGTCGCACCCTGTTCGGTAAAGATGATGTGAACCGCTTCGCTGTCTTTGATTCGAAGCTCCGCAACCCCCCGAAGTCCGAAGGCGGCTTTTTGGGATTCCGGTTCCGATGCGGCAAGAACGGCAACCGTCCTGCCCACCGTGTTGAGCAGCAGCCTGGCTTTGATTTTCCGGGGAGCGTCGGCGCCTTTGAGAACGGCCTCCATCCTTTTGGCAAGTCCGGCAAACGCTTTGAGTCCCTTGATCCTGAACAGACCTTTTACGGGAACAGGAAAGCCGCGGCCGGCGCCGGTAAACAGATTGTTGAGCATTCGAGCGGTGGGAAAAAGCAAAACGATGCCGGGATTTCCGGTTCGGCCAGTCGCAACCCTCACGGCACCCTCTCTCATTTCCAGCGTGACCTTGGGGCCTTGAAGCCCGACCATGAGCAGGATGCCGCCGTTCCACGTCCCGGCGATCGCCGATGCTTCCTTGTCTTCCCGTGCAAGGATTTCAAGATTGGAAAGCACCGCATTCAGGTGGATTCTTGCCAAAACATCTTCGTTTTGCATCTATCCCTCCCCGGTTTTGCCAATGAAGCATGACGTGTGTTTTCCTTTTTACTCTTCCCGGGATACCCTGTCAATACCGGATAGGCGCTTGAACTATTTCGGGATCTGTGCGATAGAAAACCCGGAAAACCGGTGCCGTCCGGTTGATCGGCCGGTCCGTTTCCCGGCGGCTCATCCCGTCGTCTGCCGCGGACGCAGACGACATCCGCGCCGTCAAAAAATAAAATTCACCGAGAGGAGTATCCCATGGCGAAAAAGAAAGTCCCCGCCGATTGCAAAGAGATCGGTCCCTTCGCGGACAAACCCATCGCCCTGCCCGAAGGCATTGATATGGAAAACCACGTGATTGCCACTTACTGGGTACAGGCCGACAAAAACATGGACATGGCGATCATGGGGCAGTTTCTGGCCATCGAACAGACCACCGGCACCTGGGTGCCGGTTCCCGGCGAAACGCCGGAAATCAGGGCCGGACATGTCGCAAAAGTGATCGGCGTCTATGAAGCGCCCTACTACGAATACGGCGTTCCGCCGGAGGCGGCAAACCGGCAGTACGTCCTGCAGATCGCCTTTCCCGCCGCCAACGTCGAAGACCAGCTTCCCATGATGCTGACCGCCGTCATCGGCAACATCTCGCTGGTTCCCAACTTCAAACTCCTGGACCTTCGGCTACCGAAAGCCACGCTGGACCAGTACAACGGGCCTAAATTCGGCGCGGACGGATGGTGGAAGGCGCTGGGGCTCAAAAAGGGCCGTCCGCTGCTCAACAACATGATCAAGCCCTGCAGCGGCTATCCGCTGGAAGTCGGCGCCAAGCTCTTCCGGGAAGCGGCAATGGGAGGCTGCGACGTGATCAAGGACGACGAGCTGATCGCCAGCATGCGCTACAACGACGCGGTCAAACGCGTCAGGGCCTATATGAAAATCGAAAAGGAAGTGTATGAGGAAACCGGCGAGCACACCCTTTACGCCGTCAATGTCACCGACCGCCTGCCGCGGATGTTCGACCTGGCCAGGCGCTGCGTCGACGCGGGCGCGAACTCGATCATGGTAAATTATCTGTCCGTCGGTCCGGAGGCCATGCGCGCCCTGGCCGATGATCCGGGCATTTCCGTTCCGATCCTGGGCCACATGGACCTGGCCGGCGCCTACTTCATGTCGCCCGTTCAGGGAATCGCCTCGCCGCTCATTTTAGGCAAATTTGCCCGTCTGTGCGGAGCAGACTCGGTCGTTCTGCCCTTCTCTCTGGGCGGCAAGGCCATGTACATGCACGATCGTTTCATGAGCACCGTGCGCAATCTGACGTATCCGATGGGCGGCCTGAAGCCCTCTCTGCCCATGCCGTCGGGCGGCATCACGCCGGCCAACGTGGCGGACATCGTCAACACGCTGGGCAAAGACACAATGATCGGCTCGGGCGGCGGCATTCACGCCCATCCGGGCGGCCCGAGGGCCGGCGCCCGTGCGCTCCGTCAGGCCATCGACGCGGCGGTTCGGGGTATCGGGCTGGAAGAATACGCCAAAGAACACGAAGAGCTGGGCGTCGCGCTGGGCGTCTGGAACAAAAAAACCGATTTCAAAATCTAGCTATGGTTTGCGGGGAGAGGTTCCGGCCTTTCCCCGCATCGCTTAAGGATGCCCGGCCTTGAATGTCGATCTTCACAATGATCCGGATTTGCCCCAAGCCTGGGCGCCCTGGTTCTCCCACGAATACATCACGTACCACGCCGTCCGGGCGCTGGACGGCCTCACCTTCCTGCCGCCCGTCGCCGTGAAGCCCCGTCCCCCTTTCGCCGACAAGGTCTGGCCCGTCGGTCCGAAGCACATCGATATTTACAAGGAAAGCTATCAGGAGCGACGGCGACTGGATCCGGTATGGTCTTTCGACTACAAGAAACGAAACGGCGATTTTGCCCTGGCGCCGCCTTCGGGGAAAACGATCGAGCCTTGGAAAGTGCTGGTGATTTACAGCACGGAGCCGGATCTTTATCTGGACCACGATCTGGCCGTCCACAAAAATCAGAAAATCACTGGCGGGTCCCACGGCTGGCGCCACATGGAATTCAAGGTGCTGACCTCGACCTTCGGCGCGGCGCCCAAATCCTTCCTCGTTCATCAGGATTTCAGCGGGCTTGCTTTTGAAAACGGCAACGACTACTGGGGGTGGCGCTACCTGTCCCGGTGCGGCCATTACCTGGCGGATCTGGGCAGCCCCTTTCACGTGAAGGCGCTGCCCTCTTGTTTCCTCATGAAAAACATCTTCTCCGGACAGACGCTGTTCCGGACGGCTTCCGCGGTGCATCAGGGCTATGAGGTGTATGTTGAACGCCGCTTCCGTGAAGGGTTTGAGCCGTTCGGGCAAGCTCTTGCGCGGGGAGCGAGCGAAGCGAAAAATGCGGCAGGAAATGTGCGGCATCGCCTTCCGGCTTACATGGAAAAGGCAAGAAAAAAGCACAACGAGGTTTTTTATTTTTTCCTCGATCAGTACGGCCGGGACCTGCTGGAGGTTTTCAGCCGGGTAGATCCCGGCGGCCCCACAGAGACGGCCTCACAGACCAATCAATGCTCCGCCGACGCGGCCAGGGTGATTTTCAGAGACGGCGCGCTTCCGGCGCTTTCCTTCCTCGACGGGATCACTGCCGGGATTCTGGAGGACGTCGGCCTTATGCTGGGAATGCTGTTTCAATCCTTTGCGGCGGCCAAAGCGAGGTAAATCGTTCACACAGCGTCATGCCGCCGGAACCTTCAGGATTTTTTCCACCTCTTCGACCTCGCGCTCCGTTCTTTCTCCGTCCCACTTCAGCTCCCGGGCAACTGCGGCGGCCACCTTGTTTAGGATCTCCTTCCCCGGATGGCCCAGCGTGCAAATGCCCGTTCTGCGCAAAACCACGTCGGCCAGCGTTCGGGCCATTTCCTCGCGGGCGGCATAGACGGCTTGGGCCAGGATCTCGCCGTCGTCATTCAAAACATCCGCCAGGGCTTGATCCTGCCGGGCCATCTTCAGCACCCTGTCGTACTCGGTGCCGTAATTCCGGCCGAGATACACGACGGTTTTTTCTGAAAAATCCCGGTTTTCCCGCTTGACGGCTTCGATGAATCCTTCCATGTCGTCGATCTCGCTGCCGACCAGCCGCTTTTTGTGCGTAAGGCACGGCTGAAGCTTGCCCAGTCTTTTTTCCGCCGCTTTTAAAACATTTTGCGCGAGATTCCGGCTGGTCGTGTATTTGCCGCCCTCGGCCGTGATCAGGCCGGGAAGCCCCTCATCCGCATGATCGTAAATCTCGTATTTCCGCGTGATGGTATGGATATCGCCCCCGGAACCAAGCAGTGGCCGAAGCCCCCCGTACGCGTAAAGGACATCCCCGTAACGGATGGGATTGTCGTTGCCAAAATCCCTGTTCACCGTGTCCAGCAGTTCCTGAATGCTCTTACCGGTCACATGATAATCGTCCGGCGTTCCGGGATATTCCTTGTCCGTCGTGCCGATCAGCGAATAGTTCCGCCAGGGAATCAGGAAGAAATGGCCGGCCCGGGTCATCGTGCCGACGGCCTGTTTGCCCACCAGATTCCTGACAATCAAATGAATCCCCTCCGAGCGGCGGATGGAATCCTGCGCCGCCCCTTTTCCGGCCATTTTCAGCACCATGTCCGCCCAGGGCCCGGCGCAGTTGACGGTCAGCTTCCCCTTCAGGGTATGGATTTGGTTATTCAGCAGGTCCCGCACTACAATGCCGGAAACCCTGCCGCCCTCCATGACAAACCCTTCCATTCGGGCGTGATTGGAGACTTTGGCGCCGTAATGAACGGCCGATTTCAAAAAGGCCAGCGTCAGGCGCTCGGGGAAAATGCTGAGGCTGTCATAATACACCCAGGCGCCCTTAAGCCCTTCCCGCCTGGCGTTGGGCGCCTGCCGGATAACTTCTTCCCTGGAAAGGCTATAGTGGTTGGGGATTTTCTTGCTCTTGTCCCAGGTGAATTTCTTGTCAAATGCAATCCAATCATACAGGCACAGGCCGATCTTCATGACGAAGGTCGGATTGACGAACATGAAGGCCGTGGGGTAGATGAAATTCGGGGCGATGTTTCCCATGACTCTGCGCTCTTTGAGCGACTCGCGCACCAGCCCGAATTCAAAGGTTTTCAGATACCGCAGGCCGCCGTGGATCACCTTGGACGTGGCGGCGGAGGTCGCCGCGCCGAAATCGCCTTTTTCCACCAGCGCGACTTTCAGGCCGCGGCAGGCCGCGTCGTACGCTACGCAGGCGCCCGTGATGCCGCCCCCGATCACCAGCATATCGAAAGTTTCGTCCTGGCAGCTATCGATGAAACGATTCATGGCGCATACTCCTCAATGATTGAGTTCCCGAAAAGCGCCTTTGTTGTTCTTATACAGCGCCTGATACTGCCGGTATAGTTTTTCGTACAGAGCGGCCGTGGCGGGATTCGGCTTAAAGACTTTGCCTTTTTGCAGCATCCGGTCAATCTCGCTGAAATCCCTGTAAATGCCGAAAGCCACCATCGCTACGGCGGCCGCGCCCTGCGCGGAGGCCATCTGGGCGTTTTTCATCTGTACAATCGGCTTTTGCAAAACGTCCGCAAAAATCCGGCACCAGATGTCGCTTTTCGAAGCGCCGCCGATCAGCCGGACTTCGTCTGTAGTCGGCCGGCTCTTTTTCAGGGACATTTTTTCCACGTATTCCATGCCCCAGCGAATATTCAGGGCAACCCCTTCCATGACCGACCGGCAGAGATCGGCCCGCGTCGTGTTCATGCTGATATTGAAGATCTGCCCGCGCAGGTCCGGATTGTTGATGGGGGACCGCTCGCCGAAAAGCCACGGGGTTAGAAGAACGCCATTCGCGCCGGAAGGCGACAGGGCCGCTTCCGCATCCATCATCCTGTAAATCTCGGCGGTAGATTTTCCCGGCAGGAGCTCAGAAGGGTACAGCATGCCCTTCAGCCAGTCCAGCGCCGCGCCCAGGGTTTCCTGCTTGCTGATCAGAAGAAATTTTCCCGGAATGCCCGACACGATGGCGCCGACGTAGTGTTGCGTGTCGATCGCCGTCCCGGGATGGTGCGTGGCGACCCAGCCGGCCGTGCCGATATTCACATGCAGTTGCCCCATTTCGATGGCGCCGGAGCCGATTGCCGAGGCAAGAAGGTCGCCGCAGCCGGTCACGACGGGAAGGCCTGCCGGGACGCCGGTTTTTGCGGCAAAATCCGAGGTGACGGAACCGGCAATAGCGGTGGACGCCCTGAGCTCCGGCATTTTTCGGGAATCGAGCCCGTACATTTTGTGAATCTCTTCCGACCAGACCCACTTCCTGATGTCCTTATTGCGCGTATCCATGAGCCAGGTGACGTTGGCCATGTCATAGGACGTCACATAATTGCCGGTGGCCAGAAAAATGGCGTAGTCCTTCGCGTCCAGAAATTTATGGACCGAAGCATACAGATCCGGCTTGTTTTTTTTCATCCAGGCCAGCTTGCAGACCGTATCCTTTCCGGTTTTTCCGGGAGCGCCGCCGGTGATTCTCATGAACTTCAGCAGCTTCAGAACGGGGTAGCCTTCGATCTTGATCCATCCCCGGAACATGTCTTCCTGCGTGAAGCAGGACGCGCGCTCATCCATCCAGGAGAGCATGTTCATCAGCGGCTTCCCGTTCCTGTCCACCGGAACGGTGTTTTGCATCTGGCTGGTAAAAACGACGCCGGCAAGCCTTCCGGCCAGATCGGGATGCGCGGCCAGAACCTCCCGGCTGGAATGATAGACGGCGTCCGATATTTCCTCGGGCGACTGCTCGACGCACGACTTGTCCGGATAACAAAGACAGCAGGTTGACTGACGGGAATCGATGTACCCTTCAGGGCTAACCAGCACCGCTTTGGTTTCCGTGGTGCCGACATCCACCGCAAGGATCAGATTCTTTTCATTCATGCTGGCTCCTCCTTGTCCCGGGAAGATGACTGATGATTGAACCGCGATGCTTGTACCACAAGTTGCCGCAGAGTTCAGCCCTTTTTGTCGCCCAAAAAGCGCCCTCTTCAACTTTCCCTTGTCGAAATTTCCGAATTTGGTACAATGGCACCCAACAATTCAGCCGGTGCAGGCATTGGAGGTGCGCCTTCACACATTCTGCATTCCATAACTTCAAACTCTTCAAGCGGGGAACCACATCATGATGAACGGGAAAAAAGGCAAAGCCCAGGCGGAGAAGAAGAGAGCGACCGGAGAGGCGAATAAAACACCGGAAAAGTATTTTGTCGTGGACACCAGCGCCCTGGAATACGGAATCGATGTGTTTGAAAAACTGCGCCAGGGAGGACGCAACTGCGTTTTGATGCCTTACGCAACCTGGGAGGAACTGGACAGCCACAAAACCGGCAATGATTTCAAAGCGGACATTGCCCGAAGCGTCATTCGCAATGTCCGCAACCTGTTTCGCGCCCAAGACCGTTCCGTCCGGTTTTTCTCTTATGACTTCACCGCGGCCAAAGACGGAGGCCTGAAAACCGACAAGAACGACCACTGCATTATCGCCACCGCGCTTCACGCCCGGCAAAAGCTGCCGGCCGAAAAAGTCATTCTCGTCACGCAGGACGCGGCGCTGGAAACGCTGGCCCTGAATTTCGGCATGGAGGTCCAATCCGTCAAAATGGATGAAACGGAGGTCAAGGAGCAGCACGCGCCCCGGATCACCGTGAATCTTCAAAAGCAATGGATCGCCGACAAAACGTTCCCGCTGAAACTTCCCGAAGCCCGTCTGGCCGATAAGCTGGGCCAAATCCGGCTCAACGAGGGCATCGTCTGCTACTGTGAGCGCGACGGGGCCTGGGGGCCCGCCTTTGCCGCGGTGCGCAAAGGCGACCACTTCCGCATCGTGGACAAGGACATTCATCTGCTGGGCGTCCGGCCCAGGTCCAACAACGGGGAGGTCAACTGGGGCCAGTATATCGCCATGGATCTGCTGCGCGACGCATCCGTCCCGCTGGTCGCGCTGACGGGCAAGGCGGGAACCGCCAAAACCTTTCTGTCGCTTCTGGCCGCCTTTGAACAGGCCTCCCGCTACCGCCGGATTCTGGTCAGCCGCGCCACCATCCAGCTGGGCAACAAGGATCGGCTGGGGTATTCGCCGGGCGACATCGACGCCAAGATGAAGCCCTGGATGCACCCGATCTACGACAACATCAACGCGATCAAGGAACTGGTGGACGACAAAATGAAGGAGAAGATCAACGAGTGGCTGACGAACGGAAAAATCGAGATGATGGACCTGGACAAAATCCGGGGCCGTTCCATTCAGAAATGCTTCGTAATCGTCGACGAGATTCAGAATCTGCCGCCATCGCATGTGAAAGCCATCGCGACGCGCGGCGGCGAAGGAACCAAAATGGTCTTTACCGGCGACTTTTCCCACGATCAGATTGACGTCCCGTGGCTGGACGAGCGCTCCAACGGGCTTTCCGTCCTGAACGCCAGGATGGCCGGAAGCCGCCTCTTCGGCAGCGTGCACCTGGATCAGGCCATCCGTTCGGAGCTGACCAAGGAGATTCTGGAGCGATGGTAAAGAGTTTTTGAACCTAAGAAAGAGAGGGGTCCAAATGGAATCAAGAGGTAGGCGCAAAACAGCCATCCTGCCGGTGCTGACGCTTTTTCTGCTGCTGGCGCTGGTTGCCTGCGGGGGCGGCAAAACAGTCACATCCGATTCAGCGGCAAAAAAAGGGCCGCTTGCGGAAAAAGGCGACGACGGCCGTTTCATTGCGCAGGACGAAGAGACGGTTCTGGATACGAAAACGAACCTCATGTGGGCGGCGAAGGACAACGGAGCGGACATCAGCTACACGGACGCCAAAGCCTACGTCGAAAAATACCGGGGCGGCGGCCACGAGGACTGGAGAATGCCGACGCAGGATGAACTGCTGGAGTTGTATGACGAGAAAAAATCACGCCCGGCTCCATGCGACCGCAGGTTCAAGGTTCACATCGCCACGGATCTGATCCAGGTGAGCTGCGTGGCGTACTGGTCTTCCGAGGTTCGCGGCTCCGACGCCGCGTATCTCTCCTTCGGGTCCGGACGGCGGTATTGGGGCCCTCAGTCCAGCGAGACCAGCTCGCGGATTCTTCCGGTGCGTTCCGTCCAATAGCGGCGGAGGCGTTCACACCGGAAGGCCATGGAATGAAAACAGAGGTAAGCAAGGAGGATTTTATGAAGAAGGCTTTATGCATCATGTTGATATTGATTGTGTCCTTCCTCTTTGCGGCGCAGAGTTTGGCCGCGGAGGACAGTTACGCAAAACCCAAAGCGACAAAAGAGCTGACCCGCGAGAAACTGGCCTTCCGCAATTATTCCGGTGAAGGCTCGAGCACCATCACTTCTTTTTGCATGGAAGGACAGGTGTTTATCATGATGTCCTCCGACAACTCATTCAATTTCACCATCCTGCAGGTGTACACGGACAAAGACGGGAAAGCCGTGCCGAAGACATGCAATTGATGCCGCGCCATATGCAGGATCAAAAGACATCTGGAGGAAGCGCGGCATGAAAAATACAAAGGTTTTTTTACCGGGTGTTCTGCTTTTGGCGGAAGCAATGACGGCAAAATGCAGCCCTGCGCGAACCAGGAAAAATAGCGCTAAAAATCTCCGCTGCGAATAAAAGAGACGGCATTTTTAAAGATGGCGAGCCCCTGGCCTTCCTCGGGAAGATTCTCGCGCGTCCAGCGCGGGTGGTTGGTCCGGTGCAGAAACGCTTCCGGATGCGGCATCAGGCCGAAGAGCCGCCCCGATTCATTGCAGATGCCGGCAATGGCCTGCAGGGAGCCGTTGGGATTGTCCGGGTAGTCCATAGTCGGCGCGCCGTCGGCGTCGCAGTACCGGAAGACGGCCAGGCTTTTCTTTTTAATGGCCGCAAGCGTCGCGGCGCTGTCGGGAATAAATTTCCCCTCGCCGTGGCGCACGGGATAATAAACCGCATCCAGCCCTTTGGTGAAGACACAGGGGCTCTGCAAGTCAGCCTTGAGATGCACCCATCGGTCCTCGAAGCGCCCGGAGTCGTTGTAGGTGAGCGTTGTGCTCTGTTTGGTGAAGTTGTCGCCAAGCGCCGGCAGCAAACCAAGTTTCACCATCAGTTGAAATCCATTGCAGACACCCAGAATAAGCCCTCCGGCGCTGATGAATTTAAGCAGCTCCTCGATCAGCATTTCGTCGGCGCCGGAAATGGGGGCGTGGAGGAAGCGGTTGGCGCCCGCCTTGGCCGACCCCAAGTCGTCTCCGTCCAAAAACCCGCCGGGCAGATTCAAAAAGTTGTAATCCGAAAGGCGTTTTTC
>JAQUVQ010000021.1 GCA_028693285.1 Smithellaceae bacterium | reverse complement strand
TCTGGAACTATTTCGTTTTGAACAGGAGACTATTGATAAGACAGTTGTCGAGAATCGAATTGGTCGAATTGTCAAAGGATTGCCTGATGAAGATGTGCGTCGTCTTCTGATGGTGCTGCGAGTGTTGTATCCTGTGGTATAAATGATTTATTTTTCAGGAAGCTGTTTCCTGCGGCGGATCGCGATCCGTTGACACAGCGATGACAACATTCACACCACCGCATTTCTTAAAACCGGTATTCCAGCCCCGTCGCAACACTCCACTGCTCCGACCAAACCTTGACACCGTGATCAAAAGTGAAATCAATTCCGAAAAGGTTATTGGTCAGGTTGTGCGAGCCGGTGCTTTTGATGCGCAGGTATTCGGCGCCGATATTCGCGCTTAGGTTTTGCGTGAACCCGATTTTCAGATTTACCAGGGCATGCCAGGCGTCTCCCGTGGTCTTCTCGCGGGTGATTCGGTTGCCGGTCCGGAGCAGGTGATGGTCTTCGTTGCTCCCGGCCACGTAAGCCCAGTCTCCCTGCATCGTGAAGGCGAGGCGCGTCAGATGAAAAGGCTTTCCCAGTTCGAACGTGGTTTTCAAGCCGGTAAAGAACTGCCAGTACGTTTGTTCGAACCGGATGCCGTCTCCCGGCAATAATTCCGTCCCCTTTCCAATTTCAGACTGAAAACCGTCGTGTGTGACCAGTGTAAAGCGCTGCCAGGCCAATCCGGCAAGGGGCCGCAGATCCAGCCATCCGGGCAGGCCGATCCAGTCCGATATTTTCAAATCCGCGTCGGCGCGGACCCTATAGCTGGGCTCCATGCGGCAGGAGGATTCGGAATAAATCGTTTTGAGAGCCGGCTGTGCGGCATCGTCCCAGTCGGAATCCATCATGACGCCCCGCGCCTCGTCCGACAGGTTGCGGAAAAACTCCACGCCCGCCGAAAAACGGGAAAATTCGCGGCGCATCGACGCGCCCGCCCACCAGCTGTCCAGCGGGAATTCCAAACGGCTGAGCGGTGCCTGATGGGGAGGAAACGGATTTCCAAATTCATAGGAGGTGCGGCTTTGAAAAAAATACCGGGTTTGCAGGGAAACCGACCAAGGCCGGACAGCGGCTTGCCGGTCCTCAATCCCGGCGGCAAACACCGTGCCGCACATCACCGTGAAAAGCAAAACGAAGGCGATGGATGCCAGGAGGCAGGAATGGATTTGGCCGGGTAATCTCATGACGGATCAGGATTTGAACCGGTGTGCCGGGCGTCGTGATTCTGCACCCGGTTCAGGAAGCGCCGGGCAAAGCGGGCAAAGCGCCGGGGCAGCGGAAGAGAGGCGTGAATTTTTTCCAGCGATTCGCGGGCGGCTTCTTCCCCGATCCGG
Source organism: Smithellaceae bacterium (assembly GCA_028693285.1). Classification (GTDB taxonomy): domain Bacteria; phylum Desulfobacterota; class Syntrophia; order Syntrophales; family Smithellaceae; genus UBA8904. The sequence continues at coordinate 42,330 of JAQUVQ010000021.1, read as the reverse complement.
ATAAGCGTATGCGACCGGCTGAAATCGGCCCAGTGCAGGTCTCCCACGGCGGGGCGGATGACGACGTCCGCGTTTTGAAGCTCGGCGGCCTCCAGCGCGTTGGCGGTGATCTCGCCTGCGCGGTACAAAACGTCCTTTGCCGTTTCGATGTCCGCTTCCTGAGGCAGATCGCGGTCCACCACCACGGCGATGACAATATCCGCTCCGGACGCGCGCGCCGCGTGGACGGGGACCAGGCTGGTCACGCCTCCGTCCGCCAGAAGCCACTCGCCCAGGCGGGTGGGTTCAACCGCTCCGGGAACGGAACTGCTGGCCAGCACCGCCTGGCGAAGGGAACCTTCGTGCAGGACGACCTGTTTGCCGGTAATCAAATCCGTGGATACGGCATAAAAGGGGATGAGCGTGGCGCGGATGTCCACATCCGGGAGCAGGTAATTGATGAGGGACTGAAAATCCTCGGCGGGCAGGATGGAGGGACTGAACAGGGCCTTGACCAGATAATATTGATTCCGGGCAAAGATTTGCGCTTTCTGAACAAAGCTCTTCGGCCCCGTGGAAAACGACAGGCCCATCGATTTGATGGCGGATTCCTCGAACTCCGAACTCTTCAGATAGGCGTCCACTTTTGCCGTAATTTCGCCGGTCGTCATGCCCGTTGCGTAGGCGCCGCCGATCAGCGCGCCGGCGCTGGTCCCGGCGATCAGGTCGATTTCAATACCTTCCTTTTCCAGAACCTGAATTACGCCGATGTGAGCCAGGCCGCGGACACCGCCGCCGCCCAGAGCAATTCCAACTTTTTTTCCGGTCCATTTCATGGCAGGCTGCTTTCCCTATATCCTGGCGGATTTATATTCCGCGAACATTTTGCCGCCGCTGTTTTTCCATGTCAATGGAATATTTTGCCGCCGGGATCAGGCCATCAGTTTGATAAAAATGGTTGCCAGACCCAGGAAACACAGGAATCCGAAAGCATCGGTAAACGCCGTTAAAAAAATATGGGAACCCAGCGCGGGATCAAGCTTCATGCGCTTGAGGGCCAGGGGAATCAGCGCGCCCACGAGCGTTCCGGCAAAGATGCTGATCACCATAGCCAGTCCCAGGATCATTCCCAAAATGGGGATCCCTTTCCAGAGCCAGGCAATCAGCCCGATGACGATGCCGACGGCCAGGCCGTTGGCGATGGCTACGGCCACCTGTCGGAATAACGCGCGTCTTGCATTTTCAAAAGTGATTTCCCCCAGCGCCATGCCGCGAACGATCAGCGTCAGGGTCTGGCTTCCGGCGTTGCCGCCCAGCCCCGCCACGACCGGCATGAAAAAGACCAGCGTAACCATGCTTTTGATCGTATCTTCAAAAAAACCGATCACCAGCACGGAGGCCAGAGCCGTCAGGAGATTCAAATAGAGCCAGGGCAGTCTTTTCTTGACCGATTCGGTGGTCTTGTTGAAAACAGTATCGTCCTCTCCCAAACCGGCGATGCGGTAAATGTCCTCCGAGGTCTCCTCCTGAATGGCATCCACGACGTCGTCGATGGTGATGCGGCCCAGCAGATGGTTGTCGGCGTCCACCACGCCCGCGGAGACCAGGTCGTATTTTTTGAACAGGCGCGCCACCTCTTCCTGGTCCATGTCCGCCCTGACGCTGGGAATATCCCCATCGATGACGTCCACGATCGGCGTAAAGCGCTTCATGGTGATCAGGCTCTGCAGGGGCACCGTCCCGACAAGCTTGTTTTCATCGTCCACGACAAAGATATTATGGATATTTTCCATGTCGTCCTTGGCGTCCACGACCGCCTGGAAGGCGTCATTGATGGTGGCCTGTCTGCCGACGGAGACCAGCTCCGACTGCATGATGCCGCCGGCCGTGTCCTCGGGATACCGGAGAAGTTCCTTGACCTCCTGGGATTCTTCCGGCTCGATGGCGTCGAGAACGGCCTTGGCCTGATCGTCCGACAGTTCGGCGATGATGTCCGCCTTGTCGTCCGACTCCATTTCTTCGATGATGTCGGTGAGCTGTTCATTGGACAGGTCTTCGATGAGCTGTTCTCTGGAGTTGTCCGACAGTTCCAGAATAACGTCCGAGGCTGTGTCCACATCCAGCAGCGTGAAGAGATGCAGGCGGTCTTCTTCATCGAGTTCATCGATCAGATCAGCGATGTCGGCCGGATGCATGTCGGAAAACAGGTCGATGATGTCGAATTCGCGGTTGCGGCTGATCAGGTCTTTGAGGGTGGCCAGCGGTGTCCGTTCTTTTTTCTTAACCTCTTGCATAGGGCTGCCTGACGTATCTTGGGTTGAAGGGTGTCTGATGTTGAATCGATTCAGCAGGAAAGGCAACAATCCTGATGTCCGTCCACCGGGTCAGGGACTCATTTTTAAAAGCGTGTGACGCAATCGAAAGGTTCTTCCCGGCGACGGGAATATAGGAAAGTTCCCCCAGTATGTCAATGTTTTTCTTTGAAAATATGGATTCAGGACCGTTTTGGCGGGGCCGGGGTTTACAGCAGATGAACCGGCGGCTGAATATCCGGCAGCCGGTCGCCTTCGTATAGAACTTTTTCCAGAAAAAGCCCGGAGGGAGGGGCCGTGTGGCGGGCGGGAGCATCGGAAAAGTTTTTCAGCATTCCGGCCAGGTCTTCGGCCGAAACCTGGCCGCGCCCGGCCTCAACGGTCATGCCCACGATGCGCCGCGCCATTTTCCACAGAAAGTGAGAGCCGACCAGGCGCATCGCGATAATTTGTCCGAATTCCTCAAGCCGCGCGGATTCCAGATGCACGGTGGTGGAAGCGCTTTTTTCCATTCGTTTGTCGGCAAAGGAGGAAAAGTCGTGAAAGCCCTCAAAAACCTGAAGCGCCCGCCGCATTTTGCCGATGTGAAGGCTGTCTTTTACCCACCAGACATATTTTTTGGCAAAGGCGGTGCGTCTCGTCGCGATCAGATACAGGTAGCTGCGGGCCACGGCCGAGTGGCGGGCGTGAAACCGCGGGTGGGCGCTTTGTGCGCTCAGGATGTTGATGCCCGCCGGCAGCAAATCATTGATTCCCATCCGCAGGGCATCGCCGTTCACCTTGCGGGCGCATTCCAGATGGGCGACCTGGCCCAGCGCGTGGACGCCGGCGTCGGTGCGCCCCGCTCCCTGCAATTCCACCGGGACGCCAAGGAATTTCCGGGCCGCGGCGATCAGCGTTTCCTGGATGCTCCTGGCGTTTTTCTGCGCCTGCCAGCCGCTGTAGTTGGTGCCGTCATACTCGAGAACGATTTTGTATTTGCTCATGGCGCCGGAGCCTCCCGGACGTCCGCGGAAAGGATGTTCATGGCGGCGATGTTGTCCAGCAGAGAACCGGCCGCCGTGTCCATATCCGAAAGCTCCCGTCCCGGCGTCAGACCGGTGATTACCGCCTGTCCGATGATTTTTCGCCCTTCATGCCCCTGCAGATCTTTTATCCGGATGCCCCAGATATTGTGGAAGATGAGCGCCCGGCCTTTCGAAGCGCCGATGTACAGCATCACGTGACCCTTGCGCCACAGCAGGCTCAGGTACGGGACGCCTTTTTCCATGATGATTCTTTCCTTCTCTTCGGGCGACAGGCCCCGCAGGTCGATGGTAGCGCCCGCTTCCTTCACCTGGTCTTCCGAGTGCCGCGGCAGCCAGATGCCGAAGACGGTGAAAAAATCACGGGTCATGGCCGAGCAGTCGCGGTTGCCGTAAAGACCGCCCCAGCCGTAAGGTTCGCCGATCATTTCGTTGGCGATCCGGGCCGCATTGGCCGGGGTGAAGCGAAGCGGTTTTGCCGCCGCTGCTTCCGCGGGGACAACCCCCTGCCGGATCACCGCCTGATGGTTCTGATCCGCTGCCGCGACGGAGATTTGCATCTTTCCGTCCTGCGTTGCGGTGAAAGGGAAAAGATGGCCCACGGACGCCTTTACGAGGAAGCGACCGTTGCGGTCCAGAACAGACGTGGAATCGCGCAGAATGACCGCGTAGCGTCCCGATTCCCAGGTTTTCACGAAATCTTCGTTGACCCGGGCAAAGTCTTCCACCGGCATCCAGCCGTAAGTAAAGGAGGTTTCCACCAGTGCCCAGGCTTTGTCCGCGCTGACGTGGGAGATGAAAACCGGCGTGCCGGCCGGCACGGACGACCGCTGCAGATTGTCGAAAGGCCAGGCGGAGCTGTCTCCGTTTGCGCTCGTGAAGTGGGGGGAATTCGTGGGCAGCTCCCGCAAATTCGTGTTCCGGGTCGTGATCCCGCGGGTGAGCGCGTTGGGGTAGTCATCCAGGGCGGCATTGTGCTGCATTTTTTTCAGCCACGAGGAGGGATGCAGCCTCTTGTTTTCGCCGTAGCCGGGTTTGAGGCCGTATCTTGCAAAATCGCGGCGGACTCTTTCCTCCCAGGCGTGAAACGGACGGCTCTGATGCCAGACGGAAAAATAAATCGTGTTGTAGTCCTCGTCCAGCCGGGCCTGCAGGGCTGCGGGCAGCGGGTCGCCGCCGCCGGCGATGTCCGTCAGATAGGCGGCGTGGTCCTGGCGAAGATCCCGGACATCCTGAACGGTTTCGGGCGCCGATACGCAACCGGATAAAATAAAAAAGAAAATCACTGCCAGCCCGCACATTCTGTTCATAAAATCACCCTTCATGGAAGATGCTGTTTCCTATAATCTTTTTTTGCGTTTCGATCAAGTTAAACGGGACCGGGCATTCCCATCATTTTCTTTTGCATTCTTGAAAATTTTGTGTAAATTACGGCCATGATTTTCATGGGTGTTTGATCCACGTCCCGGAGGCACCACATCCCACTCATAAGGAGACATCAATGCAGGATTTCGTTCCCAAAAAAATTTTTTTCACCAAGGGCGTAGGCACGCACAAGGATGAGCTGCATTCCTTTGAACGCGCCCTGCGCAACGCCGGCATTGAAAAATGCAATCTCGTCCAGGTGTCCAGCATTTTTCCTCCCGGCTGCAAAATGATTCCCAAGTCGCAGGGGCTCAAGTCGCTGACGCCGGGCGCCATCACCTACTGCGTGATGAGCCGCTGCTGCTCGAACGAGCCCAAGCGGCTTCTGGCCGCGTCGGTCGGCTGCGCCATCCCCGCCGACAAAACCTCCTACGGGTACATCAGTGAACACCACGCTTTCGGCATGACGGAAAAACAGACCGGCGACCACGCCGAAGACCTGGCCGCGGCCATGCTGGCCTCCACGCTGGGGATTGATTTCAACGTGGACGAGAGCTGGGATGAAAAAAAGGAAATCTTCAAAATCAGCGGCAAGATCGTCCGGACGCTGAATGTGACCCAGTCGAAAATATGCATGGATAATCATTTCACGACGGTGGTTGCCGCCGCCGTATTCGTCTTTTAAAAAAACATGCCGACTGCGCCCCGCGAGCGGAATGTTCACTGGAAAAGGATTGCTTTGCCGATGAAAAGAGACATCCCCGAATTGAAGCATCAGGACGTGGGCGGCGCCGAACTGCCCTACCTGCATTATCCGGGAGGCGAAAAGCAGATGCTCTTCTGCCATGCCACCGGTTTCCTGCCCTGGCTCTGGCACCCGATCATTGAGGAGTTCGGCCCCGAATATTCCATCTGGGCGCCCTACATCTGCAATTACCGGTCATGCGACCCGCATCAGGGCGGCCTGAAGTGGAATATCATCGCCGAGGACCTGGGCGCGTTCTGCCGCGCGCAGAAGATTGAGAATCACGTGCAGGTCGGCCATTCCATGGGCGCCACGGTTTCGACGATCGCCGCTTCCCTTTTCGGTGTTCGTCCGCGCGGCCTGTTTCTGATCGAGCCGATTTTCCTGCCGGAGGAATTCTACAGCCTGACGCCCAGCGTCGAAGGCCATCCGCTGGCGTCGAAGTCGATCAAACGCCTCAACTACTGGCAAAGCGAGCAAGACGCGCACGCCTATTTGAAATCCCGCTCCTTTTTTACGACCTGGGATGAAGAGATCCTCCATCTGTACAAGCGCTTCGGCATGGAAAAAATGCCGGAAGGCGACATGCGTCTGGCCTGCTCGCCGGAGAGTGAAGCGGCCATGTTCATGGGCGGCTGGTGCTGCAATCCCTGGCCGCTTCTGGAAAAGATCGGCTGTCCGGCGCTCGTGCTCGAAGGGGAGAAGAGCCCCAACGTTGATTTCGTGGATCTCCACCGGGCCGTCTCGCTCCTGCCGCGCGGGGAGTTCGGGTCCGTGGCGGGCGCCGGTCATCTGATCCCGATGGAGAAACCCCGGGAAATTACCCTGCTGATCAAGGAGTTCGCGGCAAAGCTTGCCTGAGATTCGGAACCCCCGGCTGCGGGAGGGCGCAAAGGAAGGTGAATCATGTCCGATCCTGACATCATCGCTTTTTGCAACCAGAAGGGAGGCGTGGGAAAGACGACCTGCGCCCTCAACATCGCCGTCGGTCTGACCCTGCTTAGGAAAAAAGTTCTGGTGATCGATTTCGATCCGCAGGCGCACCTTACTTATTCTCTGGGACTGGACGCCCACAATCTGGAAGGCACGATTTATTCGGTCATGAACGGCGCCGCACCGCTTGCCGGCGCGGTCATGGAAATCAAAGGGATGAAAGTGCTGCCCGCCAATCTGAATCTGGGAAGGCTGGAAACGGAATTATCCGCGCTTCCCAAAAAGGAAATGATCCTGAAAAATCGTTTGGCCGACACTTCCGATGTCCAGTATATTATTATCGACTGCCCGCCGTCGTCGGGGCTTCTGACCGTGAACGCCCTGGTTGCCTGCCGCGAGGTCTTTATACCGCTGCAGATGGAGTTTCTGGCGCTCAAAGGCATGAGCAGGCTTCTGACGCTGATCGAAGACGTCAATAAAAAATTGAACAAGGATGGGCCCGTGTATCGGATCATTCCCACGCGCTTCGATGCCCGCAAACGGCTCAACAATGCCATCATGGACAAGGTGCGCGAGCGCTTCGGCACGCGCGTGTTCAACACGGTCATCCGCGAAAACATCGCCGTGGCGGAAGCCCCCAGTTTCGGCCTGTCCATTTTTGAATACGCTCCGAAAAGCCACGGGGCGGAGGATTATCTGGCGCTCTGCAGGGAAATCATCCGCAAGCGGCCCGCCGGCTGAGGGGGTCATGAAGGGAAACAACGGGAAAAACCGGTAAACGGTTGACCACCGAAAAAAATGAAAAGGAGATCGTATGAGACTGAAAGACAAGGCAGCCATCATAACCGGATCGGGGCGCGGCATCGGAGAAGGCATTGTGATGCGTTTTGCCCAGGAAGGCGCGAAGATCATCGTAAATGACGTCAACGAGGCGGATGCCATGGCCGTCGTGGAGAAAGTCAGGGCCGGCGGCGGGCAGGCCGTGGCCGTTCTGGGCAGCGTGTCCGACCGGGAAGTTGTCCAGAAAATGGTCGACACCGCCGTGGCGCAATTCGGCACGCTCGACATTATCGTCAACAACGCGGGCATCACCCGCGACGTGATGCTTCACAAAATGACGGACGACCAGTGGAAAGCCGTCATCGATGTGAACCTGACGGGCGTTTACTACGGCATCCAGTGCGCGGGCCGCGTCATGCGCGAGAAAAAGTACGGCAAGATCATCAACATTTCCTCGGTGAGCGCGCTGGGAAACGCGGGCCAGCTCAACTACTCGGCCTCGAAAGCGGGGGTGATCGGCATGACCAAGACCGCCGCCAAGGAGCTGGGGCCGAAAAACGTAAACGTCAACGCCATCGCGCCGGGCATGATCTGGACGGATATGATGAAAGGCATGCCCCCGGACGTCCTTCAGCAGATGGACATGATGCTGCCGTTCATCGTTCCGCTGAACCGGAAGGGGTCGCCGCAGGACATCGCCAATCTGGCGCTGTTTTTGGCATCCGACGAAAGTTCGTTCATCACCGGGCAGATCATCTTCTGCGACGGTGGAATGAAAATGTAGGAAGAAGGTTATCGGGCGCCGAATGCCCTGGTTTTCGAACGGCCGCCGCGGCTGCGGCGGCATTCCGCATGACATGAATAAAGGAGGCGAAGCTCATGAAACCTGTTTTCAATTTTGCCGGCAGGACGGCGATTGTAACCGGCGCGGGCCGCGGGATCGGCCGCGTGATTGCTCTGGGTCTGGCCCAGGCCGGCGCGAACGTGGTGCTGTGCAGCAGAACGAAAGCGGAGATCGATGCCGTCGCCGGCGAAATCTCCGGCAAAGGCGGCAAAGCTCTGGCGGTGCCGACGGATCTGACGGTTCATGAACAACTGGAGAATCTGGTCGATGCGGCGATCAAAGAATTCGGCCGGATTGACATTCTGGTGAACAACGCCGCCCGCAGCTTTCTGCGCGGCCTGCTCGATCTGCGCGAGGACGGCTGGGACAAGTGTTTCAATACCAATGTAAAGGCCGTCTGGCTTTTAAGCCGCCTGGTCGCGCGAAAAATGATGGAACAAAAAAGCGGGAAAATCATCAATATTACCACGGTCGGCGCGGAAAAAGCCGAAGCGGGCATGGCGGCTTACGGCTGCAGCAAGGCGGCGCTCAAGCATCTGACCCGCTGCATGGCGAGGGAGTGGGCGCAGTTCGGCATCAACGTGAACGCCGTCGCGCCCGGATTTGCCCGAACGGATTTCAGCCGGCCGATCTGGTCCAATCCCGATGTTGAAAAGTTGATTTGCCAGGCCATTCCCAAGGGGAAGATCGCCGAACCGGAGGATGTTGTCGGCGCGGTGCTATTTCTGGCGTCCGGCGCCGCGGACTACATTACGGGAGACACCATCTACGTGGATGGTGGAACCATGACTGCATAGCAACCATACGGGAGGTGCTCCATGAGCAACCAAGGCGTCGTCAGTCCGGTCATTGCGGATATCCGCTCCGGTATGAAGCGAGGGAAAGTGGTGTCCCTGGAGGATGCCATGCGGGTGATTCGGGACGGGGACACCATTGCCGTCAACGGCTTTGTCGGCTACTCCCCCGAAGAGCTGCTCCAGGGGCTGGAAGACCGCTTTCTGAAAACGGGCGAACCGAAAAATCTCACGATCATCGTCGCGGCCGGCATCGGAGACGGCAAGGAAAAGGGCGTCAACCGGCTGGCGCATGACGGGCTGGTCCGGCGCGTCATTGCCGGGCACTGGGGATTGATTCCCAAAATGCAGAAGCTCGCCCTCGCGGGAAAAATCGAAGCCTACAACTTTCCCCAGGGAGTGATTACGCACATGTACCGGGATGTCGCGGGACGCCTGCCCCGGACGATCACGCACGTGGGATTGGGCACCTTCGTCGATCCCCGGCTGTCCGCCGGCAAGGTCAACGCCGTCACCACGGAAGACCTGGTTGAACGGATCACCTTTGACGGCAGGGAATATCTGGCCTACAAGACCCTGCCGGTTTCGGTGGCGTTTCTGCGCGGCACCACGGCGGACATGGACGGCAACATTTCGATGGAAAAGGAGCCGCTGACGCTGGAAGTGCTGCCGATGGCCATGGCGGCTAAAAACTCTGGCGGATTCGTCATCGTGCAGGTGGAAAGGATCGCCGACCGCCACGCGCTCAATCCCCGCCATGTCAGGATTCCCGGAATTCTGGTGGACTGCGTAATTGTGGCCAGGCCGGAAAATCACTGGCAAACCTATGTCACGCACTATAATCCGGCCTTCAGCGGCGAATTCAAGATTCCCACGGCCACCGTGGAGCCGCTGCCCATGGACGAACGGAAGCTTGTCGCGCGCCGCGCCGCCTTTGAGCTTCGGCCGAACATGGTGGTGAATCTGGGCATCGGCATGCCGGAGGGCGTGGCCAGCGTCGCCAACGAGGAAGGCATTTTCGATTACCTGACGCTCACGGCGGAAGCGGGATCGATCGGCGGCATTCCCTCAGGCGGCGGGGATTTCGGCACCGCCACCAACATGGATTTTCTCAACGACATGCACGCCCAGTTTGATTTTTATGACGGCGGCGGGCTGGACCTGGCCTGCCTGGGGCTGGCCCAGATGGATTCCCACGGCAACGTGAACGTCAGCAAGTTCGGTCCCAAACTGGCCGGCTGCGGCGGCTTCATCAACATCACGCAAAACGCCAAGAAAATCGTTTTCGCGGGAACGTTTACCGCCGGCGGAACCCGGCTGGCCGTGGAAAACGGCAAACTGAAAATCGTGCAGGAGGGGAGCCTGAAAAAAATCGTGCGGGAAGTGGAGCAGATCACCTTCAGCGGCGAAACCGCCCGGCAGGGTGAACAGCAGGTGTTTTACGTCACCGAAAGATGCGTATTCCGGCTGACGCGCGAAGGCGTGGAGCTTACCGAAATCGCTCCCGGCGTCGACCTGGAAAAAGACATACTGGCGCAGATGGAATTCAGGCCGGTCATGAAGAATGTCCGCCCGATGGACGAGCGGATCTTCAGGCTCCCGCTGATGGGGCTCAAGGATGATCTCCTGAGCATTCCGATTCCCGAACGTCTCACCTACGATCCGGCGACCAACATCTTTTATGTCAATTTCGAGGGCCTCCATGTCCGCAGCTCGGCCGACATCGAGGCGATCCGCTCCCGCGTGGCGGAAGTGTGCGCTCCGCTGGGGAAGCGCGTCAAAACAATCGTCAACTACGACAACTTCTCGATCGCGCCGGACCTGGAAGATGAATACGTCAAAATGGTCAAATATGTGGTGTCCGAATACTACAGCGACGTCACCCGCTACACCACCAGCGCGTTTCTGCGCATGAAGCTGGGCGATGAGCTGAAAAAACGGAATCTGGCGGCGCACATTTTCCAGTCCAAGGAAGAGGCGCGGGAGGCGCTGGAATAAGAAAGGCTGCAAAGACTGAAGGCTGTTGGGCTGAAGGCAAAGCAAGAATGGAAATTGGGGTTGAAAATATTGCCGCAAAAAGATAAGGGTCACAGAGAGTAAAAAAAGGTCGTACAAACGGTCCGGAACCGTTAAAAAAAATATTGAAGAAAGAAGAAGAATTATGCCGATTGAAGTCAAGTTGGAAGGCCATGTGGCCGTTGTGACGCTGAACGAAGGGGAAAACCGTTTGAACCTGGATTTCCTGCAGAAATTTATTGACACGCTGGATCACGTGGAAAAACAGACCCAGGCCACCGTGCTGGTTGTTCGGGGAGCGGATGCCAAAATTTTCAGCAACGGCATTGATCTGGAATGGCTGATGCCGATCATGCAGAAAAACGACACGGCCACGGCCAAGAAATTTATCGAAACGATGATGGCGCTGTTTCGGAAAATTGCCCTCTATCCGCTGACCACCATCGCCGCAATGACCGGGCACGCCTTTGCCGGCGGCGCCATCATGTGCTGCTATTTTGATTTTCGCTTCATGCGGTCGGACCGGGGCTTCATGTGCTTTCCCGAAGTCGATCTGGGCATTCCGTTTTTGCCGGGCATGATGACGGCGATGAAAAAAGCCGTTCCCCGCTACAAGCTCGACGAGATGGTCATGACCGGAAAGCGCTGCGCCGCGCAGGAATGCGAGGAGCACCATATCATCACCAAGGCCTGCCATATCGATCAGTTAATGGACGAGGTCATGAAATTTGCCAATCTTCAGAACAAAAGACGCCCGGTCGTTGAACTGATCAAGGCGGAAATGAACAAAGACATCGTTTACGCGATCGATCATGAGGATCCGCCGATCATCGCGTCCGGTCGATTCTACGTTTAATCCAATAAGCATTTCAATAGCGTAGGGAACGGTTTAAAACCTTTCCCTACGCTATTGATCCTTTAGCGCTTTTACATCGAACCTGCACGGAATTGGCGTGCGCGTCCAGTCCTTCCATTTCAGCGAAGTGCCGTGTCTGCGGGGCAAGCTTTTCGAAAGCCGCCTGCGGGAAAGACAGAATGCTCATCCGCTTGTAGAAATCATAAACGCCCAGGGGCGAAGAGAACCGCGCCGTGCCTTCCGTGGGCAGAATGTGGTTGGCGCCGGCGATGTAATCGCCGAGGGCTTCCGGCGTATAGGGCCCCAGGAACACGGAGCCGGCGCTGCGGATCTGCCTGAGAACATTCGTCGGATTCTCCACCAGAAGCTCCAGGTGCTCCGGCGCGAAGAGATTGGTCAGCGCCGCCGCCTCGTCGATATCAGCCGTGATGATGATCGCGCCGAAGGAAGACAGGGATTTTTGAATGATTTTTTTCCGGGACAGGGTTTTCATCTGCCGTCTGATTTCTCCTTCAACCTCGCGCGCCAGATCGGGATCGGGCGTGAACAGCACGGCCGCCGCCTTTTCGTCATGTTCAGCCTGCGCCAGCATGTCCGCCGCCACGAAAACGGGGTCGGCGGTTTGATCGGCGATGATCGCCACCTCGCTGGGACCGGCGATCATGTCGATGGCCACCTGTCCGAACACCAGCTTCTTGGCCGCGGCGACATAGGCGTTGCCCGGCCCCACGATTTTATCCACGCGCGGAACGCTTTCGGTCCCGTACGCCAGGGCGGCGACGGCCTGCGCGCCGCCGATCTTGAAGATGCGGTCCACCCGGGCGGCTTCGGCCGCCGCGGCAATGAGCGGGGAAAGCCGGCCGTCCTTTACGGGGCTTGCCAGCAGAATTTCTTTGACGCCCGCGAGATGCGCGGGGATCGCCGCCATCAGGATCGTGGAAGGATAAAAGGCCTTTCCGCCCGGCGCGTAAATGCCCGCCCGCGCAAGCGGCAGGATCCGCTGGCCCAGTTCGACGCCGTCTTCGTCCTTCATCGACCATCCCTGGGCGATCTGCCGGCGGTGATACTTTTCAATTCGTTCGGCCGAAAGCCGGATGACCTCCAGGTCCCGCGGTTTTACGCGGGCCAGCGCTTCTTTCTTTTCCTCATCCGTTGCTTCGACGGTTGCCGCAGTCAGGTCGTGGCCGTCGAATTTCCGGGTGTAGGAAAACAGGGCTTTGTCCCCCCGCGCGGACACCTCCTGAACGATGCGGGCCACGTCCGCCAGCAGCTCCGGCGAAAACGCGCCGCCCCTTGTCCGCAGGGCCGCAAAAAAATTGTGGAAGGCTTTCGCGTCGGCTCGAAGAATTTTCATCTTTTATTTTACCCTTTTGATGTCCGCGCCCAGCGCGGAAAATTTCTTTTCGATGTTCTCGTAACCGCGGTCGATGTGATAGACCCGCGAAATTTCCGTCGTGCCTTTTGCGACCAGCGCCGCCAGAATCAGCGAGGCGGAGGCCCGCAGGTCCGTGGCCATGGTCTGCGCGCCGTTGAGAGAGGGAACGCCGCGCACCACGGCGCTGCCGCCCTGAATCGTGATGTCCGCGCCCATGCGCATCAGTTCGCTCACGTGCATGAAGCGGTTTTCAAAAACCGTCTCCGTGATGACCGACAGGCCGCTTGCGACACACAGGTAGGCCATGATCTGCGCCTGCAGATCCGTCGGAAAGCCGGGATGGGGAAGGGTTTTGACGTCCACGCTGGAGATTTTGCTTCCGGCGGCGACGCGAAGCCCTCCTTCAGTGGGCCGGATTCTCATGCCGGTGTCCCGCAGTTTGTTGATCAGCGCTTCCAGGTGCCGGGGGACGCATCCCAGCACGTTGATTTCCCCGCCGGTGATGCCGGCGGCGATCATGAACGTGCCGGCTTCGATGCGGTCGGGGATGACGGCCGCCTCGGTTCCGGAAAGTTCGGATACGCCGGTGATGGTGATCACGTCCGTTCCCGCGCCGCTGATGTTGGCGCCCATGCCCTGCAGCACCTCCGCCAGGTTGACGATTTCCGGCTCCCGCGCGGCGTTGTTGAGCACGGTGACGCCGTCCGCCAGGGTTGCCGCCATCATGATATTTTCAGTGCCGGTCACCGTGGGCAGATCAAAATAAATATCGGCGCCTTTGAGCCTGCCGGCTTTGGCCTCGATATAGCCTTCCTTCAGGTCCACGGTCGCGCCCATGTCCTGGAGCGCCTTGATATGGAGATTGACGGGGCGCGCTCCGATGGCGCAGCCGCCGGGCAGAGAAACGCGTGCTTTGCCCGTGCGGGCCACCAGCGGCCCTAGAACCAGGATGGACGCGCGCATCGTTTTGACCAGATCATACGGGGCGACGCTGTCGGTGATTTTTTCGGCGCTGATTTTTACCGTGCCCGCGCCTTCAATTTCCACGCCCATATTTCTTAAGAGCTTGCAGGCCGTTTTGATGTCCACCAGGTCCGGAATATTGGAAAACGTGCAGGGCTCTGCGGTCAGAAGCGCGGCGGTCAGCACCGGCAGGGCGGCATTTTTCGCGCCGCTGATTCGAACGTCTCCGTGAAGCGGCCTGCCCCCGGAAATTACAATTTTATCCACTTACCTTCTCCTTCCTTTGATCACGCGCGGCAATCCCGCGTAGTCTTCACGCACATCGACCCGTTCGTAAAAATCCTTATGGGCCTCAAAGATGGCGCGAACTTCCTGCTCTTGTGTAGCGCCGATTTCAAGCAAAAGCCAGCCATTTTCCGCGAGGTATCCGTGTGCCTGATATATCAACTTTTGGTAAAATTCCAGACCTGTTTGGCCCGCCCGGAGCGCTTCATCCGGCTCGAAGTTTTTCACCCCGGCGGGCAGGGACTCGAAATCCTCCGCTCCGATGTAGGGAGGATTGGAAACAATCAGGTCAAACCGGCCGTCAACCGGCTCGAAAAGATCGCCCTCACGAAACACGACCGGCTGATCCAGTTTCAGGGCGGCGGCATTTTTTTGCGCCGTTTTGAGGGCCGCCGACGAGATGTCCGTGGCGGTAATGGCCGCGCCGGGGATTTCGCAGGCCAGCGCCAGCGCGATTGCGCCGCTTCCCGTGCCGATGTCCAGAATGCGCGGATTGCTCCAGGCTTCCCGCTGTGCAACGGAAAGCGCCTCTTCGACAATTACTTCCGTATCGGGGCGGGGAATCAGCACGGAAGGATTTACTTCCAGGACAAAGGACCAGAAAGCTTTTCGGCCCGTAAGGTAAGCCACAGGCTCTCCTTTCGCCCGTCTGGCGATCAGCCGCTCAAAGTCGGCCAATTGTTTTTTGCTTGGCGCCTCGTCCGGATTTTTGATGAACGCCAGGCGGTTGCACCGCAAAAGAAAAGCCAGCAAAACTTCAGCGTCAAGGCGAGCGGAAGGAATCCCGGCTTTCTCCAGCGTTTGCGTCGCTTCAAAAATGATTTCCCGGACCGTCATTTTTCCCTTTGCGGCGAGGCGCATTACACGGCCGCCCCGATGATTTTTCAATCTATATCTTATTTGGACCGAATATCCAAACGGCCATTTTTTATGGAACGGAACTTCGCTCAAAAAAATATTGACAAAAACACAAAAATGAGTGATTACTCACTCAACATAACGGCAACGGAGAAAAGTTTTTGCAAGTATTAGTAATTACTGAGCTTAATGAAAAAAGGTATTCATCATGCAGGCGCCTGATTTGAAAATGTCGGAAAAAGAAAAAAAAATTCTTGATGCGGCGATTGCCGTCATTTCAGAAAAAGGCTTCAGCGCGGCCAGCACGAGCGAAATCGCGCGCCAGGCCGGAGTCGCGGAAGGAACCATTTTCCGCTACTTTAAAACCAAAAAGGACATTCTGCGCGGCATTCTGATTCACCTGGGCAATGTCATCGCGGAGCTGCTGGTGGTGTACGGCCTCAAAAAAATTCTTTATCAGGACGGCAGGGAAGACCTTCGCGCCGGCATCAAGCTGGTTTTGAAAGACCGCATGGCCATGATCGATGCCGTTTTTCCCATGCTGCGCATCGTGATCACGGAGGCGATGTATCATGAAGACATCCGGCAGATCCTCTACGACAAAATCATTTCCCGGTCCGTCGAGGTATTTGAGGAATATCACCGGGAGATGGTTGAAAAAGGGCTGATGAAAAGGGAAATTGACGCGGTCGTCGCGGGCCGCGGCATTCTGGGCAATCTGGTTCTTTTTTTCGTTTACCGCAATCTGTTCGGCCCCATGATCCAGCTCGACGATTACGACCGGGAGCTGGACCAGGTCATTGACGCGATCATGTACGGAATCGCAATACCGGCGGTCGGCGACAAAAAATAGAGGAAGCGGTTTTGATCGAGAGGGTCTTATGAAAATGAAAATGTCGGGATTTTTCTTTTTGTGGCCTGTTCTTTTTCTGATGTTCGGCTGCGGCGACCGGGAGGCGGCCAGGCCGGAGGCCGCCCCCGTTTTCGTGATCGCCAAAAAGATCGAAAAGCAGGCGGCGGCCAGGGTCATTGCCGTCAGCGGCAACATTGAAGGGTCAAAAACCGCAAGGCTGGGGTTCATGGTGGCCGGGAAGATCAACTATGTCGCGGCCAGAGAAGGGGAGATCATCGGCAAGGGGCAGCTGCTGGCGAGCCTCGATCCTGAAAATTACCGGATTGCCAAGGAAATTGCCGATGCCAATGTGGCCCAGATCCAGGATGAATACAGCCGGCTGAACCTCATGCACGAGCGCGGCAGCATCTCCGAAAGCGACTATTCCAAAATCTCCAACGGGCTGAAAATGGCCAGAGCCCAGCAGAGGCTGCACACGAAAAATCTGGCCGAGACCAGATTGTATTCGCCCTTCCGCGGCATTTTGCTAAAGCGCGGCGTGGAAGTGGGAGAGATCATCGGCGCCGGTCTGCCGCTCTTCGGCGTGTCCGATATTCGCACCGTCCATGTAAACGCCTCTGTGCCGGAAACCGATCTGCGCTTCATCAAAAAGGGCGTGAAAGCCAAAATTTACGTCGCGTCGATCGATGCGGCGTTTTCGGGCCGGGTGATTGAAGTCGGGGCCCTCGCAGAACCGGCCACGCGGGCATTTTCCGTCCGGATGGAGGTGCAGAATCCCGGTGAAATTCTCCGGCCGGGCATGACGGCTGAGATTCAAATCCCGTCCGGCCAAAAAGAAGATGTTGTCAAGATTCCCGGAGACGCGGTTTTGCGCGACATGGACAACACGGCCTATGTTTTTGTTGCGGACGACGTCAAGCACAAGGCCTTCCGGCGCAAAATATCGCTGGGAAAAATCGATGAAGACGGCATCGAGGTGGTCGCGGGGCTTGCGCCAGGCGAGCTTGTCGTGGTCGGCGGCCAACATAAGCTGCAGAACGGATCTTTGATCGCCCTCAAGCAGGTCTTATGAATTTTGTAAAAAAATCGCTCAAATATCCGCAAGTCACCCTGTCCATTCTGGCCCTGACGTTTCTGGTCGGCGTGTATTCCCTGATGGCAATGCCTCGCCGCGAGGACGCCAAGATCCAGATCCGCGTGGGCCAGGTGATCGCTCTGTATCCCGGCGCCAACGCCCTGCAGGTGGAAGAGCAGGTCACCCGGAAGCTGGAGCAGCATCTGTTCCAGTACGCGGAGGTGCGAAAGGAGAAAACGACCTCCGTGACCTCGGACGGCATGGCAGTCATCACCGTCTGGCTGAACAATGACGTCAAAAATTTTGACACCTTCTGGAGCAAGCTGAACCATCAACTGAACGTCCTGAAAGCCTTGAGCCTGCCGCAGGGGGTGTATGGTCCCATCGTGAACTCGGAGTTCGGCGACACGGAAGCGCTGATGATCGCCATTGAAATGGACCGGCCCCAATACGCCCAGCTTCGGGAATACGCGCAAAAACTGGAAGACACCTTTCGGACGATGAGAGAGGTGTCGAAAATCAAGCGCATCGGCGAGCAAAAGGAGCAGATTGTCGTTTACACCGACAGCGCGAAGCTGGCGCTCTACGGGGTCCGGCTGGACCAGGTGATGAAGATCCTGCTCTCGCAAAACACGATCGGTCCGGCCGGCGGCCTGAAAACGTCCGATGTCCGCGTCCCGCTTTACACGCAGGGATACTACAAAACGGAAGCCCAAATCGGAGATCAGATCGTCGGCTTCGCGAAAACCGGCGAAGTCGTCCGCCTTCGGGATGTGGCCCGCCTTCAGAGACAGTACGAGGAACCGTCGTCCAAAATCTTCGTCAACGGCAAAAGCAGCATGCTGCTTGCCGTTCAAATGCACGAAGGATACAACATCGTCGCCTTCGGAAAAGCGGTGGACCGGAAGCTCGCGGAAGCGTCCCAATGGCTGCCGGCCGGGGTCAAACTGACCACGATCGTCAACCAGCCCAAAATCGTAGAGCGGAATGTCAGCCACTTCCTGTTTGAGTTCGTCCTGGCCATTGCCGCGGTGATCCTGGTCATCATTCTCCTGCTTCCTTTCCGTGTTGCCGCGGTCGCCGCCACGGCGATTCCCATGACGGTCGCGATGACGTTCGCCCTGCTGCATTTTTTCGGCATTGAACTGCACCAGGTTTCTCTTTCGGCTCTGATCGTGGTGCTGGGCATGGTGGTGGACGACGCGGTTGTTGTCGCCGACAATTACGTGGAGCTCTTAGACAACGGCGTTCCGCCGAAAACCGCCGCCTGGAAAAGCGCGACCGAGCTGGTGGTGCCCATCCTGACGGCGACCCTCACCATCATCGCCGCCTTTTTGCCGATGGTCCTGCTGTCGGGCATGGTGAGAGATTTCATCATTGCTCTGCCGCTGACCGTCTCCATTGCCCTGGCGTCCTCCTTTTTTGTCGCCATGATTTTAACGCCGATTTTGTGCCTGTCTTTTATCAAAAAAGGTCTTCACGATCAGGAGCGCGATTTATCTTCGGGCAGGAAGAAAATGAATCTGCTCAACTTGATGCAGTCCGGCTACAACCGCGCCATCGTCTGGAGCATGGCGCATTCACGGCTGACCATCCTGGTGTGCCTCGGGGCCATGGGAATGGCGGTTGTCCTGTATCAGATCCTCCCGCAGAAATTTTTTCCGGAAGCCGAACGCAACCAGCTTATCGTGGATTTGTGGATGCCCACCGGAACAAAGCTGGAAAAAACGGAGCAGGCGATCGGCGGAATTCAGGATTTGGTTCAACGCGACCCCGACGTGGTTTCCCTCGCGACGTTTGTCGGCGCAAGCATTCCCCGCTTTTACTACAATTTCACGCAGGGAAACCCCGCTTCCAATTTCGCGCAGATTCTCGTCAATACGCGCCTCGATGAAGACGCAAAGCGGCTGCGCCATGAGTTGAACCTGCGGGCCGACGAGGCAGTCCCGGAAGGCAGGCTCCAGGCCCGTCTGCTCCAGCAGGGGGTTCCCTCGAACGCCTCCGTGGAAATCCGGATCATCGGCGACGATATCGCGACACTGAAGGAGATCGGGGACCGGGTCATGGATATTCTCCGGCAGACGCGGGCCGTCGCCTTTCTCCGCCTGGACAGCCGGGAGGATTATTACGGCGTCGCCGTCCGGCTCAAGGACGGCGCCGAACGTCTGGGATTTACCACCGAAAGTGTGGCCAAATCCATCTATGCCGGATTTACCGGCGCTCCCGTATCCACGCTCTACGAAGGGAATGTGGCCGTGGACATCGTGCTTCGTCTGGATGAAAAAAGCCGGAGGCATTTCGGCGACGTGGAAAACCTTTACCTGACGTCTCCCGTGACCGGAGCGGGTGTGCCGCTGCGCCAGATCGCCTCCCTGGAGCCGCAGTGGCTAAGCGGCCGGATCAACCATCTCAACGGACTGCGCACGCTGACCGTGCAGTGCGAACCGGCGGACGGCTATCTGGCCTCGCAGGTGCTGAAAATGGCCGGACAGCGAATCGCAGACCTTTCCCTGCCGGCGGGCTACAAAATCGAATACGGGGGCGAGTACGAAAACCAGAAGGAAACCTTCTCCGAAATGCTGACGGCGCTGGTTGTCAGCCTCCTTTTGATTTTCCTGGTCCTGCTTTTCCAGTTCCGCAATCTGAAGGAAACGCTGATCGTCATGCTGACCGTTCCGCTAAGCATGTTCGGGGCCATGCTGGGGCTGCTGATGACCGGCAACCCGTTCGGATTTACCGCGTTTGTCGGCCTGATCAGCCTCTCCGGCATCGTGGTGAGAAACGCGATCATCCTGCTGGACCACGCCGATGAACTGCGCCGCGGCGGCGCGTCCGTCGCGACAGCCGCGCTCGAGTCCGGAAAAAGGCGACTGCGCCCCATCTTCCTGACGGCCAGCGCGGCGGCCATCGGCGTGATTCCCATGATCATTTCCGGCTCACCGCTGTGGAGCCCGCTCGCCAGCGTGATCGCGGTGGGAATCATGCTTTCCATGGTGACGTCCCTGTTTTTAGTGCCGGTGCTGTACGCCTGCCTGATGAAGCCGGTCGATCAGGACCGGAAAACGCCGGCCGGGCTGCAAGCAGAAGGTGCTTTGAGCGTGGGCAGGAAGTTGATGATCCTTGTCCTGGCTTCCGTTTGCCTGCTGTCTTTTCCTTCCGGAGCGCAGGAGCCTCCCGAAGCTTTGAACCTGCAAAAGGTGATCGACCTGGCCGCGCAAAACAACCGGCTTTTAACCATCAAGCAGCTTCAGGTGCAGGAAAAACAGCAGAAGGTGTACGAAGACCGGGTTAAATTCTTTCCGTCGCTGATCGTGGGCGGCGCCTATCAGTACAACAGCAACATCGGTGAGCTGTCGCTGAAGAGGGGAATGCTTGGCCAGGTCGCCGTCGGCCCGATCAGTGTTCCGCTGCCGTCGGCCGACACGACGCTGGACCTGGGCCACGCGGACACGTACACGGCGGGAGTGCTGATGTATCAGCCCATCTCGCAGATTCCGAAAATCATGGCCGGGGTCAATGTGTCCAAGACGGATCTGGAAATCGCCAAAACCGATCAGGCAAGAGCGACGCTGCAGGTGAAGCAGACCGCCGAAAAACTCTATTTCGGCCTGCTGATTCAGGAGAAGCGCAGGGAAGAGGCCCAAATCCGACTGGATCTGGCCCAAAAAAAACTCTACGACGTGGAAAGCGCCGTGCTGGCCGGCAAGACGACTCCCTCCAGCCTGACCGGTCTCAGGGCCAATGCCGCCGACGAAGAGCAAAACCTTCTCAAGATCAACGTCCAGATGGACGATTATTTTGACGATTTAAGGCGGCTGACCGGTTTAAAATCCGCCTCCTTTGCACTTGCGCCCGTGCCCGTGGACGACGCGGACCCGAGCGCCGCAACAAACGGTGTTTCCGGGCGGCAGGAGAACCAGGATTTGAAAATCGCCGCGCTGTATCAGACGAAGGCGCAGCACGCGGTGGATGCCGGACACTACAGCTACCTGCCGAGTTTAGGCATTCTGGGCGGCTACGTTTACCAGCACGGCGCAGCCGATTTTACCGGTGATATCCGGTATTCGTTTATCAGCGCCGGCTTCGGTCTGGATCCCCAGTGGCAAAAGCGGGATGCGTTTATCGGCGTGGTTTTGAACTGGAATCTCCAGGACCTGGTCGCCAACACCTACGTTACCCGCCAGCGCATTTTTCTGAAAAAGCAGGCCGAGGAGAATCTGGCCAATACCAGGGAACAGGTCCATGCCGACACGGAAAAAGCGAGGCGCAAACTGACGCAGGCCGCTCAATTGATCGGCGTTGCCGGGAAAGTCGTTGCATACCGCCGCGAAGATTTCAAAATTCAAACCGACCGGTTTTCCGCCGGACTGAACCTGGAAGCGGACTGGCTGGCGGCAAAGGCCGCCCTGGCGAAATCCGAAGCGGATCTGCTGGCCGCGCGGCTGAGCTACCGCATGGCCTGGACCGACCTTCAAATCCTAACCGGACGCTATGGAGGCGAATAGCGTCTTTCCCCGAAAATCGCGCGGCCGACGCGGATAATGGTGGCGCCTTCTTCAATGGCCACTTCAAAATCATCCGTCATGCCCATGGAGAGTTCGTCCATTGAAATGCCTGGAAGGGCGGCGGAAACGATTTCATCGCGCAGTTGACGAAGCACAATAAAACAAGGGCGCGAATTTTCCGGATCATCGGAATAGGGCGGCATCGTCATCAAACCCCTCACGCTTACATTCGGTAAGATGGAAATCTGACGGACCAGTTCCAAAACTTGCCCGGGCGCTGCGCCGTTTTTCGATGCCTCGCCGCTGACATTGACCTCGATGAGCACATTCAACCGTCGGCTGCGCTGGCCGGCTCTTTTATCCAACTCCCGCGCCAGTTCCAAACGGTCCACCGAATGAATCCAATCAAAGAGGTTGACGACATACTTGACCTTGTTGGTTTGCAGGTGGCCGATCATGTGCCATACGGCAGGCCGTCCGACGACGGGGATTTTCTCGCGGGCCTCCTGAACGTAGTTTTCACCCAAAAGCGTGATTCCCGCATCCAGGGCCTGCCGGATGCGTTCCGGTTCCACGGTTTTGGAGACCGCCATCAGACGAATGCCCGCCGGGTCGCGGCCCGCGCGGATTGCGGCCGCTGCGATTCTTTCGCGAATGTTCAAAATATTGGTCTTGATTTCATCGGCCATGGTCTTTACCTGAAATGAAGGACACCCAAATGGTTCAATTCTTCCACGACTTCACAAAGCGGCAACCCGATCACATTGGTATAAGAGCCCCGGATGGCCTGAATGAAGGACGCGCCCTTGCCCTGAGCCGCATAGCCGCCGGCTTTGTCATAGGGCTCGTCGCCATTGACGTACCATGCCGTTTCTTCAGGGCTGATTTTTTTAAACTGCACGGTGGATTGGACGATTTTTGTTCTGGACATTCCCGCACGGACGCAGGCGATCGTAAAACCGGTCAAAACGGTGTGTCGCCGGCTGCTCAGCCGCTGCAGCATTTCACGGGCCTCTTTTTTGTTTTTGGGTTTTCCCAGAATCCGGCCGTCGATGACCACAATGGTGTCCGCGCCCAGCACCAGGGCTTTCGGGTATTGATGGGCGATCGCGCCTGCTTTATCTCTGGACAGCCGGCGAACGTGAGCGCGCGGGCTTTCATCCGGAAGGCCGGTTTCATCCACGTCCGCCGGACGGATTTTGAACGTCAAACCGACCGAACGGAGCAGTTCTCTCCGGCGTGGTGAGGCGGAGGCCAGGATCAGGGGAGACGACAGGGACAGAACCATAATCATTTCTTTCTTTTTTAAAGTCGGGCTTTTTATTCCAGAATAATCATGGCCTGTCAATTCGAAATTGGCATTGCGTTTTTCGGAAGCGTGGTTTAGTGGAAGCTCATTGGTGGATGGTGAATCGTGGATGGTGAATGGTGGACTGTAGGGAACGGCTTGTGACCTTTAGGTTATCGCGACCGTTCCATCGAAAAACAGGGACAGCGCCCATTTACTGTAGGGCGGGCCTTCAGGCCCGCAGTGATAAATCATGGATGGTGTGATGAGAAAAATGAAGAGGCTGGTTGCGATATTTCTGTTTCTGGTGCTGTCGGTCGGTGCGGCCGGTGCGGCGGAGAGAATCGTGCAGTTGAAGGTGCCCGGATGTTTTTCGTGAGGCGCCGACCGAAGGATAGGGACTATCCTGAAGAAAATTGACGGGGTTCAAAAACATCAGACGCAAAGACCGAACAGCCTGGTGATTGCCTTTGACGATGAAAAGACCAACCTGGACGTGATTATGAAAGCCCTGCGGGCAGGCGATTTTGCCGTACAGGACAAGCCGGTTTATCTGAAAGCTTTTCCCGCCGAAACTCAAAGCAACTGACGCTTTCCCTCTGCCTCCAGCGCGTCCACGATTTTCTTGACGTCCTGCGACTGCCCTCTTTGGCAGACCAGCAGGGCGTCTTTCGTTTCGACCACCAGGATATCCTTTATTCCGATGAGCGCCACCAGCTTGTTCGGGCTGTATACGAGCGTGTTTTCGGCGTTCTCGTACATAGCCTGCGAACCGCCCGCGAGCGCGTTGCCTTTGAAGTCCTTCTGGGAGATTTCCCACAGTGTATCCCAACTTCCCACGTCGCTCCAGCCGAAGCCGGCCGGAATCATGAAGACGTCTTTGGCTTTTTCCATGACGCCGTAGTCGATGGAGACGGACGCGAGGCTTCTGTAGATTTTTGACACCGTTCGGGCTTCGGAAGATGTTCCCAAAGAAGATTTAATCGTCATCAGCCCCGAATGCAGATCCGGCAGGAATTTTTCAATTTCTTTCAGGATGGTTGAGGCATTCCAGATAAACATGCCGCTGTTCCAGAAAAAATTGCCGCTTTGCAGAAAGATCCGGGCCTGCTCCAGGTTCGGCTTTTCGCGAAACGCTTTGACCCGCAGCAGCTTTTCGCCTGCAACATTTCCTGCCGAAGCGCCGCCTTCCATGTAGCCGAACCCGGTGTGCGGGCTGGCGGGAGTGAGGCCGATGGTGACCAGGGCGCTTTTCTTTTCGGCGGCCCGGGCCGCTGCGGCGATGACGCTGCGGTATCGTGCAGGATCGGCGATGCCGTGGTCGGACGGCAGAACGACCATGACATCGTCTTTGACTTTTTTCTGAATGTGGAGAGCGGCGAGCCCGATGCAGGCGGCCGTGTTTCGCCCGACCGGTTCGATAATGATGTTTTTCGCGGGGACTTCCGGCAATTGTCTCATCAGCTCCCGCGCATGTTTTTTCCCCGTTACGATCAGAATGTTTTTGGGTTTGATGAGCGGCTTGATCCGGTCGACGGTTTCCTGAATGATCGTCCGGTCGCTGACGATATCCAGCAGATGCTTTGGCTTCTTTTCCCGGCTGCGCGGCCAGAACCTTGTTCCTCTTCCCCCGGCCATAATGACGGCATGCATGCGGATGCTCCTGTTATTCATTTATTTTTTTGGCGATGCGGGCGCCGATCCTTTGCGCGCGGGGACGCCCCTTCGGAGGCTGTATAATACGAACCGGCTTGCAAATTCAAGCCCGAAACGCTAATGAATCCTCATGATAAAAATAAATTACCCTGAAATCATTTTGAAAGGCGGCAGGGAGGCGGCGCTTTTGCGCGGCCATCCCTGGGTTTTTTCGGGCGCGGTCGCCAAAATACGCGGAAACCCGTCCGATGGCGATATTGTCCTGGCCAGGGATTCCCGCGGACAGGCGCTGGCCCTGGGATTTTTCAACAGCCGCACGGATATTTCCTTCCGTTTGGTCAGCCGCGACACGGCCGCCGCCGTCGATGCATCCTTCTGGAACCGGAGAGTTCTGGACGCACTGGAATTGCGCAGGCGAATCATCGGCGAGGGGACGAGCTGCTATCGCCTGATCAATGCCGAAGGCGACGGCTTTCCCGGCCTGATTGTGGATGTTTACAACAACACGCTGGTTTTGTCCGTCACGACGGCCGGGATGGAGCTGCAGAAGCATGCGATTCTGGACGCCCTGCTTTTCCACCTGAAACCGGAACGCATCTACGAACAAAGCGCCGGGCGCTCGCGCGGACTGGAAGGCCTGTCGGAGCGCAGGGGGTTTCTCCACGGACCTGGTCAGGAAAGCGCCGCGCGCGTGACGGAAAACGGCTACCGGTTTGACGTGGATTTTATTTGCGGCCAGAAAACCGGCTTTTTCCTCGACCAGCGCGTCAACCGGGAGAGAATCGGTTCCCTGGCCCGGGGCAGGACGGTGCTGAACTGCTTTTGCTACACCGGCGCGTTTTCCGTTTACGCCGCCGGGGGCGGGGCCAAAAAAGTAGTTTCTCTGGACATTTCCAAGTCCGCCTGCGCGGCGGCCGCGGAGCATCTGCGCCTCAACAACTGCAACCCGGAAGACCACCCGGTCATCGAGGGGGATGTCTTTGACTATCTGCGCAATCTGCGGGAATGTTTCGATCTGATCATTCTCGATCCGCCCGCGTTTGCCAAGACCAAAAGAGATGTCACCAAAGCCTCCCGCGGCTACAAGGAAATCAATATGCAGGCCATCCGGCATCTGTCGCCGGGTGGAATGCTGGCAACTTTTTCCTGCTCCAATTTCATCGAAGAAGAATTATTCGGCAAGATTGTTCTGGGCGCTGCGCGCGACGCGCAGGCCGACCTGCAACTGCTGGCCCGCCTGGAAGCGGGGCCGGATCATCCGCTGGCCGCGGGCCATCCCGAAGGCCGGTATCTGAAAGGACTGCTGCTGAGAAAAGCGGCATGACGGGCGCAAACGGCGCCGCTTTGCCTGCATGCCTTCACGCTTCGTCAGGGCTTTACGATATTGGCGGCGATCCTGTCCTGGAGCATCCGCGAAGCAATGTTGCTGCCGCCGATGCCGCACATCACGGACACATTGGTCACATTCTTTTCGACGTATTCGACCAGAATGTGCACCTTTTCATCCGAGATGACGGCCTTGATCGACCCGCCGGCAATTTTGCGGTCCTTTTCGATCTTGCCGCCTTTCAGCTCCACTACGGTTTTTTCACAAGCCTGCCATACCTGGTCCACGCCGGCCTTGTACTGCGTGGAGAGGTAGCCGTCCTGATAGATGAATCTTCCGGAGCTGACGCCCATGACTTTTCCACCCATGACCATGGCGGCGTCGCAACCGGACAGCAGAAAAACCAAAACGATCAGCGCGCAAAGATTTCTTTTCATGAATTTCCCTCCTGGCGATCGGCCGTGTCCGCCGGATGAAGCAGAGGACATGGCGCTTTCAGCTTACGTTAAGAATTTGTAAAACAACGACGACCCCGCCGCCCAGAGCAGAACGGCCGCGGTGATCAGCACGCAGGCGTATGCAAGAATTTTGCTCCAGGCGCTTTCCGGCTTCTGGTCGCTGTAGCCCAGCGCGAAGGACAAAAGCAGGCCCGTAAGAAGGCCGCCGCCGTGCGCCCAGTTGTTGATGCCGCTGAAGAGAAATCCGAAGATGATCAGCCCCACAACCCAGCCCAGCGCCTGTTTGAAAATGGCCTCTCCGTAAGAGCCTCCGCGGCTTTTCCCGAAATAAATGATCGCGCCGATCAGCCCGCAGACGGAAGCGGACGCGCCGATGGTGAACTGCACGCCTGCCAGCACCGAAACGGCAAAACCGGCGACGCCGGACAGAATGTAAATGCAGGCGAAACGGTGGAGCCCGAATTCACGCAGCACGAAGGGGCCGAGCTGGTAGAGTGCCATCATGTTGAAAACGATGTGCAGAATGCCCCCGTGCAGAAACGAGGCGGAAACAATGCTCCAGAGGTTGTGGTAATAAATGACGGGAATGGCGCCGCTGGCCCCGAGCGCCAGCAGGCTTTGCTGGGAAGGCGAAAGAAACGCCAGCGGACTGCCGCCCGTAAAAATGCCCCGCAGATCCAGCAGAAGTGCAAGGACAAAGAAAGCGATGTTTACGTACAGGATCGTCTGCACCGGCTCAAACGCGAAAAGGATGCCCCGCAGTTTTCCGGCCGTTTCGTGCAGGCCGGGACGCACCAGTCCGCAGTAGGGGCAGGCCGGTTCATCCAGACTGATCAGCTTGCGGCAGTTCGGGCAGAGTATGGAGTTTCTTTGAGCGGACATCGTGAGTTCCTTCTCGTTTTTGTGGAGGGAATCCTTAACAACAAAAAAAAGAGTTGTAAAGAAAAATGCGTCCGCGCGGTTGACTCCCGCCCCGCAATATAGGATAGTGCCGGGCGTCAGGAGGATCATGAGCATCGGAGAACGCTGCCGTTTGAACATTCAATCTGTCGCCTTTGGCGGATCCGGCGTCGGGCGGGCCGGCGGTCTGGTGATTTTTGTGCCGTTTACAGCAGCGGGGGACATTGCGGACATTGAAATCGTTGAGCGCAGGAAAAATTTCGCCCGGGGGCGTCTGCTGGGCATCGTAGCGCCCTCGCCGCAGAGAGCGGAGCCGCTCTGCCGTTGCTTCGGCCGGTGCGGCGGCTGCTCCTATCAGCACATCGCTTACCATCATCAGTTGAACATCAAGCAGGCCCAGGTGCGGGAGGCTTTTGTAAAAATCGGCAAATTGCCGGACCCGCCGGTTGAAAAAGTCATCGCGTCGCCGCGCGCCTATGCTTACAGGGGAAAGGCCGAACTGCACGCTGCCAAATCACGGGAAGGCTTTCGCCTGGGATTCATGGACATCACAGGCGGAAAGCTGGTGGACATTGAACGCTGCGAGATCATGCATGAGTCCATCAATCGGCAGATCATCGAGGCAAGATCCCGGGGACGCTTTGAATCGGATGGCGGCGATCTGATTTTCTGGGCCAATCCGTCAAGCCGCGCGGGCGATGCTATTGTGAGAACCGTGAAGGACCGGGAATTTCTGATCCCGCTCTCGGGATTCTTTCAGACCAATTTGTATCTGACCGATGCCATGGTGGACGAAGTGCGCCGCCTTGCCGGCCTGGAAAAAAGGGCGTCCATTCTGGATGCCTGCTGCGGGTCGGGGCTTTTTTCCATCTTTCTGGCGCAAAGCGCCGAACGGCTGACAGGCGTTGAAATTCATGAAAAGTCCGTTCAGTGCGCGCGGGAAAATGCCGAAAGAAACGGAATAAGAAACGCGGAGTTCATCTGCGCCGACATCGGGGAGCACTTAAACCGCATGGCCGAAAGGCTGGATGCGGTTGATCTCATTGTGCTGGATCCCCCGCGCGCCGGCCTGGATTCAAAGGCGCTGAACGCCATATGCGGGATAAAATGCCGGGATATCATTTATGTTTCCTGCAATCCGGCCACGCAGGCTCGGGACGTCAAATACCTGACCGCCAACGGATACGTTCTGCAAAGTCTTCAACCCCTTGATATGTTTTCGCAAACCGAGCATGTTGAAACCGTCGGCCTGCTCAGGAGGAAATAACCGGGACGGGAAGAGACGAAAGCCGGGACGGTTCTTTAAAAAATGGTGGCTTTCTGGTGAAAATATTGCTACTTTCCCCGGCAAATCGAGATTATTTATCTATTTTCAAGGGAGGATAAGATGGCATCAAAAAGCAGGGAAGTCAGAATGGAACAGCGCCGGATACTGGAAAAGAAACTGGAGCTTCGGCTTCAGAAATTGGAAGCGCTCGGGGCCGCCAAAGAAAAAGACCCTATGGTAAAAAATCTGAGATCGCAAATTCGTGAAACGGACATCCGCATTGCCGCCTTTGATAAAAACATTGCAAAAATCGAAATATTGAAACAGGCCAAGGCCAGGAAACTGGCGGAAAAGGATGCACCCAGGGAAGCCCCGGCCGCGCCGGAAAAAGAAGGGAAGGCAAAGAAGAAAGCCGCCCCGGCGGAGAAGGAATCCAAAAAGAAGGCGGCTCCGGCCGAAGGAGAAGCCCCGAAGAAACCAAAGAAAAAGAAAGAAGACGCTCCGGCGGAATAATGCCGCCAAAACAAAATCTATGGGAGGGCAACATGAAAAGAAAAATGTTTTTTGCGTTTTTGGTGATGTTGGTGCTGCTTCCCGTTCAGCTTCCGGCGGCGGATTTTGACTGGATGCCGAATTTCAACATTCAGGCACAGGCGGATCCGTCCGGATTCCACGCCCGGCTTGCCACGCGCTTTAATATCGGCGATGCGCAGGTGAACGCCGTTCTCAGCAATTTTCCCAAACCGGCGGATGCCTACGTTGCGCTGCGCCTGGGGGAAATGTCGGGAAAGCCGATCGACGACGTCACCGGGCAGTACAAGGCAAACAAGGGGAAGGGATGGGGAGCGCTGGCCAAAAGCCTGGGCATCAAACCCGGCTCAAAGGAATTTCATGCCCTCAAACGAGGAGATGATCTTTACGGTCCGAAGGGCAAGGGGAAAAGCAAGGCTAAGAAAGACAAAAAAAATAAATAGGATTCCGGACGGCAGAAGAGAAGGGCACGATAGGTGTCGTCTGCACTGAATAAAGGTTGCCCGCTTTCGGATAAGGCGGGTAAACCAAATTCATTTTCAGTGCTTCGGCGTGCTTCTATTTCACGATCACCAGCGGGAAATCCATTCCGCGGGAATCCACCACCGGGAACTGCGCTTCCTGTTTGTACTTTTTGGTTATTTCCGGAAGCTGCTCTTCAATATAGCCCATCAGTTTGCGCACCGTGACCGTGTCGCTGCCGCCCGCGGCCTTTCCCTTCAAACCTTCCAGCAAAGTATAGGTGAACACGCCGTGCCCCAGGTCCTTCACCTCGGCGGCGAACTGGTCTTTGGTGGATGCCGCGACGACATGCGTTCCCGTAGATCTTGAAAGCTGTGAGAGCGCCTTGCGGTCTTCAAAGCCCCGAAAGGCGACCAGTACGGCGCCGGATTTGCAGGCATCGACCAGCAGCAGGATTTTCTGCGCCCGAATATTTTTCATGGCCGAGGACAATTCCGCGGACGATATTCCTTTGGTCTGAACATATTCTTCGCGCTCCGGATAGGCCAGCTCATGGGGGATGAAGTACCAGACATCCTTCACGTTTTCGCCGTGGCCGGCCAGATAGATCAGCACGGCGTCCTGCGGATTGGTTTTCTCCAGTTCGCGCAGCCCGGCAAGAATGCCGTCTTTCGTCGCTTTTTCATCGTAAATCTCGATGATGTTCACTTTCTTGAATAGCTGACCCTTCTGCCGGAAGAAGCCGGCAATGCCTTTGGCGTCCGGCACGGCATAGTTGAGGTTCAGCGCCGGATTGCGGTATTGGTTGACGCCGACGGCAAAAACATAAAGCGACACATCCTTGGAAGGCGCACTGAGCGAAACGGTCATTTCATAGGGATTGGATTCGGTGCGGTCGGAGCTGAAGCCCACGGCGCGGAAAATGTTGGTTCCGTCCACCAGCGTCACCTGAAAATCCCTGACGGTCTCGCCGCCGGTGCCCACGAGCTTCACTCCCCGACGATCGTCGCCCAGCGCCTTGCCGTTGTGGTAGAGCCGGATTTCATCGATGCCGCCGCCCGTGTCTTTGGCTCCGACTTTAATGGTGATGGTGTCGGTGTTCAGGACGGCGCCGGGCGCGGGCGAGAGGATCCGGACATCCGGCGGCGATTGAATGCCCGTGCGAATATCGGCAAGCCCTTCCGCCTTTTTCCCCTGCAGGACAGAAGCAACGTAAACCGGGTTAAAAAATGTTTCATAAAAATTATCGATCGAATAAATCTGGTTCCCCAGACGCACATTCAGATACTTGGCACCGCCGGCCGAAGCGTTGAAATATCCTTCCGGTGTAATGGTAATCCATTCGCCGTCGGCAAAGGAAAAGAACTGCGCAATTTCCTTGCCGGTTGCGATATCCCATATACGGGCCGGGCCGTCGTCACCGGTCGACACAATCTGCTGATTGTCAGATGAAAAATCAATTTTCCGGACGCCGTTTTTATGTCCGGAGACAAACATTTCCCGCCTGCCCGCCGCCACATCCCAGATCATGATGCTTCCGTCGGCATCGCCGGTTGCCAGGAATCTTCCATCCGCGGAAAAGGCTGTTGCCCAGATTGTGTCGTTTCCTTTCAATGTTTTCTGAATTCGACCGGTCGCCAGATCAATAAGCCAGACGCTGTCGGCCCGATCGGTATGGTCACCGACAAGCAGCGATCTGCCGTCAGGCGAAAATTTAAAACCCAGCATATTTCTGGCGTTATTGATTTTCGCGATCTCCTGGTTTGTCTCCAGATTCCATATCTTCACAATCGCCCGAAGCTTTTTCGGTTGCTGAACATCGTCACGATAAAAAGCGACAAGATAACGGCCGTCATACGATATTTGAGCCGAGTGAATATTTGCCGTGTCGGGAACAGTAAAAGAGCGCGTTTCTTTCCCGGAGGCAATATCGATCAGTTTGACGCGGTTGTCCACGCACAGCACAAGATGCCGGTTATCGCTGGAAATCGTGAAGCTATTGATGGATCCGGAAGGCTCCCGATAGTTTAAAATTTCTTTATCCGCTCTGGTCTCCCATACTTTGAAGCCTCGCTCGCCGATGAGTTCCGCCAGATATTTTCCGTCTTGCGGCAGATCGAAGTACCGGGATTGAAATTTTTTCAAAACCTTATGGGTCTCCAGATCCTGGAAGAGACGCTCGCCTTTTTCGCCGATCAGCAAAAGAGAGCGGCCCCCGGCGCGGAAATATCCCGCCGAATATCCGGAATAGGTTTTCTCCAGGCCGCCCGTTGACAAATTCAAAAGGGCCGGCGGCGCGCCGGTTCGATTGATCAGCACCTGTTTTTCATCCGGACGGTACTGCGCGCTATTGCACCGCGCCAGCGGCCGCTGGCGGAAGGATCGCACACTAGAAAATGATGCCGCATCCCAAAGCGTCGGCGCATAACGCGAACCGGTCGAAAGAAAAAATCTTCCGTCCGGAGAAAGATTAACCATGGAGGTAAAACTGGTTGTCAATACCTTCAGCCTTTTACCCTTCCGGGCATCCCAAAGCTCTATGCCGCACCCACCAGACATTAAGGCCGATTTTCCGTCACGGAGAAGATTGATTGAATAGATGTTTTTGTCTTTTTCAATCGCCGTCTGCCAGGAAGATATTTTTTCACCCGTTGTCAAATCCAGCAGCGTGAAAAAATATTTTTTCTGACTGTAGTCATCTGTCATAAAAAGAACAAATTTACCGTCCTGCGAAAAGGATGCCCTTGCAAACCATTGATGATCATAAGTAAATTTCTTAATCTCCTCCGCATTGGCCGGATTGATCAACGCATAATCATCTTTGTAGCCGATCTTTGCCGCCAGATACGATTCGCCGCGGTCGGCAAGATAACTGCCGCGGATATTATCGATTTTTCTCAGCGCCTGCCCTGTTCCGCCGTCCCAGAAGGACAACGAAAATCCCGACAGCATACTAAAACGAATTCCGTCAGGCGCAAAGCGCAGCGTCCAGATTTCTTTTTCTTTCCAGGGAACAATCATGGTGCGCAACTCGTTGCCGGACAAGGCGTCCCAAAGTTTGATCATTCCCTTTTTATCGCCGGAGAGTATTTTCGAGCCGTCCGGCGAAATCGCCACGGCCGTCACTTCTTCCTCGTGGCCGGAAAACGTCCGGATTTCGGCGCCCGTGGAAAGATGCCAGAGCTTAACGGTCTTGTCGCCGCTTCCCGTCACGAGATATTTTCCATCGGAAGAAAAAGCGGCGGCTTTCACATCGGTGCTGCGATGTCCCAACTGCACGAAAATTTCCGGTTTTTCGGGACTTGCCGGTGCTTTCGGCTGCTGGGCAAAACAGTCGGCCGCTCCGGTGGCAAAAAACATTGCTGCCCAAAGGAATCCCGCGCCGATCATTTTCAATGATTTTCTTTTCATCATCGTCTCACTCCTGAATTGCCGGTTGCTGTCAAAACAGCCCTTTATTGAAAGCCGGTTTCTATTTTAGTCGGCTCTGCGCTATTTTGCAAGGCTGCTGCCGACGAAGGTGCCGTATTCATGACGAGCCGATCTAGCGCATCAGAAGCAGACTGATCGCCATCACCATCATGCCGGCCATCAGCCCCAGAATACTGTCATGCCCCTTGCTGTAAGCGCGGCTGGTGGGCAGGAGTTCATCGAGGCTGATATAGACCATTACCCCGGCAATGCCGCCGAACAGAAACCCCGTCAGGTTCACCGGAGGGTTCCACGCGCCGCCCCCGGTGATCAGCGTGATCACCGCCAGAGCGGCCACGGCGCCCAGCGGTTCGGCAAGACCGCTGGCGAAAGACCACCAAAAGGCCTTTTTGCGGCTGCCTGTTGCATAAAATATGGGGACGGAAACGCTGATGCCTTCGGGAATGTTGTGCAGGGCGACGGCCACGGCAATGGCTGCGCCCAGCGCCGGCTCCTGCATCGCGGCCAGAAAGGTGGCAATGCCTTCGGGAAAATTGTGAATGGTAATGGCCAGCGCCGTCAGCAGTCCCGTGCGCAAAAGCCCCGCGCGGAACGGGCCGTGATCGTGAACTCCCGGCTTAGGATGAGTAGAATCCCTGAATGCGGCGGACGGAAAATCCGGAAGCGCCGCCTTTGGATCGTGAAGCGGCGCCGTCTCTTCTTCGGAATGCGTTTCATGGGGGTTTTCGGCGGCGGGAATCACGTTGTCGATGAGCGCCATCAAAATCATGCCGCCAAAAAACGACGCGGTCACAAGCCGGCTTCCCCATGACTCGCCGTAGCGTGCGGCCAGCATTGCCGTGCTTTCGGGAAAGATTTCGACAAAGGAGACATACAGCATTACCCCTGCCGAGAAGCCCGTCGCCACGGAAAGCAGACGGTAATCTGTGCGCTTCGCTGTAAAGGCGATAACGCTGCCGATGCCGGTGGCCATGCCGGCTATCAGCGTCAGCCCCAGGGCAATGAAAACAGAATCCATTTTCCAGTCTCTCTCAGTTCCGCAATGATGGAAATCATTTCATTCCGCCAGAACGTAGGCGAAAATCAGCGGAGCAACAATAGTCGCGTCGCTTTCGATGATAAAACGGGGCGTATCCACCGACAGCTTTTCCCAGGTGATTTTTTCATTGGGAACGGCGCCGCTGTACGATCCGTACGAGGTCGTACTGTCGGAGATCTGGCAGAAGTAGGACCACAACCGGCAGTTCATCTGCATGTCCTGGCGAATCAGCGGCACGACGCTGATCGCGAAGTCTCCGGATATGCCGCCCGCGATTTGAAAAAAGCCGACGCCCCGGTCGCGCGAGGCGTCCAGATACCAGTCGATCAGGGCATTCAAGGTTTCCAGGCCTGACTTGACGACGGCGGGGTTTTGAATTTGTCCTTTCCGGACACTCGAGACAAAGACATTGCCCAGCGTCGAATCCTCCCAGCCGGGAACAAAAATCGGAATGTTTTTTTGGCAGGCGGCAATGAGCCAGGAATCCTTTTCGTCGATTTCATAGTCGCTTTTCAGGACGCCGCTGGAAAGGAGCTGAAAAATAAATTCATAGGGGAAATATCTTTTGTTTTCCTCTTCCGCCTGCTTCCAAAACCCCAGAAGCTTTTTTTCGACCTTTCTCATGGCTTCTTCTTCGGGAATGCAGGTATCGGTGACGCGGTTCAATTTTCTTTTGAGCAAATCCGCTTCATCGGCGGGCGTGAGATCACGGTAGTGAGGAACACGGCGATAATGCTTATGGGCTACCAGGTTGAAGATGTCCTCTTCCAGATTGGCTCCCGTGCAGGAGATCGCGTGGACTTTGTCCGCCCGGATCATTTGGGCAAGGGTGATGCCGATTTCGGCGGTGCTCATGGCGCCGCCCATGGCGATCATCATCTTGCCGCCCTGCTGAAGATGTTCCACATACGCCTGGGCGGCATCGACCACCACGGCTGCGTTGAAATGGCGATAATTGTCTTTGATGAATTCCTTGACCGCCGGAAAATTGGAAGAAATGCGTTCGCTCATTTGAATGCTCCTGATATGCGTTTGGCAGAGCCGCGTCCGCCGCAGACGACCGGCCGCGGTTTCAGGGAAGAACCGCGCTTCGGGAAAGCAGATTTCCAAAACAGAATATGAAGGGGCTGTTTTACCAAAGCGTTCTCCCTTTCGATATATCAATGTTGCGGTGTGCCGTTGCTCATGAACGACGATGTAAAACAGATGAAGCCCAAACGTTAAAGAATTGATCAACAGATTAACAATTATGGGGGCTCATATCATGGAGCGGCGGAAATTGCAACCCGTCTCGAGCATTCATCCGTTTGCATGAGCGCCCGCAAGCCACAGCAGGAAAAGGTTTTAAACCGTTCCCTGCGGTCCATCATGCCTCACCCCCATTCTTCTTCACCCGAAAAAACTCCGTGGCAATTCTTGCAAGGATCGGATACTATTTGCCCGGCCGCTGGCTAATTCAATCAACGAAAGGAGGCAACGATGAGACTTAAAACAAAAGACGGAGGATGGAATCCTTACTTTGCCGGAGCGCTGGTGGGCGTCCTGGCGATTGTTTCAGTTTGCGCCACGACGGAGCTGATGGGCAAAACCAATTATCTTGGCGCGTCCACCACTTTTGTCCGCGCCGCCGGTTTTGTGGAGCAGGTTTTCGCCTCGGAGCATGTTGCTCAAAACGCTTATTTTGCCGCCACAAAAATCAAAGTGGACTGGCAGTTCATGCTCATCATCGGAATCTTCCTGGGCTCGCTGATCTCTTCTCTCACGGATAAAAGTTTTCTGGTGGAAAAAGTGCCGCCCATCTGGAAGGAACGCTTCGGCTCCTCCATGGCCAAAAGAGGCGCAGGCGCTTTCCTGGGCGGCATCGTGGCCATGATCGGTGCGCGGCTGGCGGATGGCTGTCCCAGCGGACACGGACTCAGCGGCATGATGCAGTTGTCGGCAAGCTCTTTTGTGGCGCTGGTGCTGTTTTTTGCGGCCGGCGCTCTGACCGCGGTGCTGGTATACAAAAGGAGGGCATCATGAGCATCGATCAAATTTTGGGTTTGGTTACCGGTGTGGTGTTCGGATTTCTGATGCAGAAAGGGCGGGTCATACGTTTTGAAAAACAGGTTGGCGCGCTTTTGATAAAAGACATGACAATTTTCAAATTCATGCTTTCCTCGATTCTGGTCGGCATGGTGGGAATCTTCATTCTCTCGGATATGGGAATCATTACTTTCAGCCACAAACCGATGAATGTGGGCGCTGTGGTTATCGGTGCAATTCTTTTCGGCATCGGCTGGGCGGTGATGGGATTCTGCCCCGGAACTTCCGTCGCGGCTGTGGGGGAAGGCCGTGTGCACGCTTTGTTCGGCATTGCGGGAATGCTCGTCGGTGCGGCGGTATTTGCCGAGATTTATCCTTTCCTTCAATCAACCGTCATGGCGTGGCAGGACTTCGGCAAAATCAGCCTGCCGGGCGCTCTGGGTATTTCCCACTGGGTGCTTGTGCCGATCTTCTGGGCGGCAACGATCGGCCTGTTTGTGGTGTTCGAGAAAAATGGTCTGTAAAATCTGAACGTTATCAGGTTCCTGTCCACTGGCATCGAAGGCTGGTATGCCGGTGGACGGGAATCAATTGATCGCCCGTTCTTCCAATTTGCAAAAACCGCTTGACAGGACGCGCCGGATCAGGGTAGGATTTTCCAAACTGGAATGATTCCGATATGAGAACGAATACCAAAGAAGATCTGATCGGTCAGTTAAAAGAAAACGGGCTCAAAATTACGCCGCAGCGCCTGGCGATTATCGATGCGCTGGTGGAGAACCGCTACGAGCATCCCGGCGCGACGCTCATCTTCAACGAAGCCCGGAAAAAAGCCGGGCGCGTCAGCCTCTCGACGGTGTATGCGACGCTCAAGGAATTTTCCGAAAGCGGGCTGATCCGCCAAATGGAATTTGACCGGCTGGAGAACCGATATGACGTGGATCTCTCCGATCATGTGAATCTCATCTGCAAACGGTGCGGAAAGGTGGTGGACTACCACATTCCCGCGCCGCTCGAGCCAAAAAATATTGTCCGAAAATCGGGATTTGTCGTTACCGACACCCGGATCGAGTTTCACGGCTATTGCCGGGATTGTTTGAAGCGCCCCGACTGATTTTTTGATTCTGCGGTTCCGCACGAGGCAACACCGATGGCATGCGAAGCGAGGGGAAGGGTCTTACCGTTTCCTACTTAGAATGATTCCAATTTAACCAGTGAGGAAAGGAGGAAATGAAATGGCCGAAGAAAGCAAATGTCCGGTGACGGGCGCGATGAAAAAATCCATTTCCGGCAGAGGCGCCTCAAACCGGGACTGGTGGCCGAATCAATTGAATCTCAAAATTCTTCATCAGCATACACAGAAAAGCAATCCGATGGGCGAAGCGTTTGACTACGCCAAAGAATTTAAAAAACTGGACCTGAAAGCCGTCAAGAAAGACCTCTACGCACTGATGACCGAATCCCAGGACTGGTGGCCCGCCGACTGGGGCCATTACGGCGGACTTTTCATTCGAATGGCCTGGCACAGCGCAGGCACCTACCGCATGGGCGACGGCCGGGGCGGCGCGGGCTCCGGGTCTCAGCGTCTGGCGCCGCTTAACTCCTGGCCCGACAACGTAAACCTCGATAAGGCTAGAAGGCTTTTGTGGCCGATCAAGCAAAAATACGGCAAAAAAATCTCCTGGGCCGATCTGATGATTCTGGCCGGCAACTGCGCCCTGGAGTCGATGGGCTTTAAAACCTTCGGATTCGCCGGCGGACGCGTGGACGTCTGGGAGCCGGAAGAAGACATCTACTGGGGCAGCGAAGAGGAATGGCTGGCCACCAGCGACAAGCCCAAGAGCCGCTACACGGGAGAGCGCGATCTCGAAAATCCTCTCGCCTCCGTGCAGATGGGGCTGATCTACGTGAACCCTGAAGGTCCGGACGGCAATCCCGATCCGGTCGCCTCCGGCCGCGACGTGCGCGAAACCTTTGCGCGTATGGCCATGAACGACGAAGAAACCGTCGCGCTGGTCGCCGGCGGACACACTTTCGGCAAATGCCACGGCGCAGGGCCAGCAACCCACGTGGGACCTGAACCGGAAGCGGCTCCCATCGAAGAGCAGGGTCTTGGCTGGAAAAGCAGCTTCAAAAGCGGCAAAGGCATCGACACGATTTCCAGCGGCATCGAAGGGGCCTGGAAACCGAATCCGACGAACTGGGATATGGGCTACCTGAAGGTGCTCTTCAAATATGAGTGGGAACTGGTCAAAAGCCCGGCCGGCGCCAATCAGTGGCTGGCCAAGAATGTGGAAGAAGAAGACATGGTGGTGGACGCACACGATCCGTCCAGGAAGCGTCGCCCGATGATGACCACGGCGGACCTCTCGCTGCGCTACGACCCGATCTATGAACCGATTGCCAGGCGTTATCTGGCCAACCCCAAACAATTTGCCGACGCCTTCGCCCGCGCCTGGTTCAAGCTGACGCACCGCGACATGGGCCCGCGTTCGCGTTATCTCGGCCCGGAAGTGCCCAAAGCAGTGCTGATCTGGCAGGATCCCATTCCCGCCGTCAATCACAAGCTGATCAGCAAATCGGACGCCGCCTTCCTCAAGAGCAAAATCCTGGCTTCGGGCCTGTCCGTTTCGGGACTGGTTTCGACGGCCTGGGCGTCCGCTTCCACGTTCCGCGGCTCCGATATGCGCGGCGGAGCCAACGGCGCGCGCATTCGCCTGGCGCCGCAAAAGGATTGGGAAGTGAACGAACCGGAGCGTCTGGCCAGAGTGCTCAAAATGCTCGAGCGCATTCAGAAAGCGTTCAACAAAGAGCAGGGGGGCGACAAGAAGGTATCGCTGGCCGATCTGATTGTTTTGGCCGGTTGCGCCGGTGTTGAACAGGCGGCGAAAAACGCCGGGTACAAAATAAATGTGCCCTTCTCGCCCGGCCGCATGGACGCATCGCAAAAACAGACCGATGCGGCTTCGTTTGGCGTGCTGGAACCGAAAGCCGACGGTTTCCGCAACTATCAGAAGGCCAGGTTCACCGTGCTGCCCGAAGAGCTGCTGGTGGACAAGGCGCAACTGCTCACGCTTACCGCGCCGGAGATGACGGTGCTCATCGGCGGCCTGCGCGTGCTGGGCGCAAACTTCAGCGGCCTGCCGCACGGCGTTTTCACCTCGCGTCCGGGTGCGCTCACCTGCGACTTCTTCGTCAACCTGTTCGACATGGGCACCGAGTGGAAGGCATCCGTGAACGATCCG
Source organism: Smithellaceae bacterium (assembly GCA_028693285.1). Taxonomy (GTDB): domain Bacteria; phylum Desulfobacterota; class Syntrophia; order Syntrophales; family Smithellaceae; genus UBA8904. Next base: position 3,137 of record JAQUVQ010000021.1, on the reverse strand, counting down.
GGTGTGTTTGAAGGGTACGACCGCAAGACCGGCGAGCTCAAATGGACCGGCACCCGCGTCGATCTGATTTTCGGGTCCAACTCGCAGCTTCGGGCGGTGGCGGAAGTTTACGCCTGTCAGGACTCCCCGGAGAAGTTTCTGGGCGATTTTGTGGCGGCCTGGAACAAAGTCATGAATCTGGACCGTTTCGACCTGGCGTGATATTAACAATAAAATATAATGAAGGAGAAAATCATGTCGAAAACAGAAGATGCGTTAAAGGAAGCTTTTGCAGGAGAATCACAGGCGAACCGAAAATATCTGGCGTTTGCAGCCAAAGCCGACCAGGAGGGATTTGCCCAGGCCGCAAGACTATTCCGGGCAGCCGCGGAGGCGGAAACCATTCACGCCCACGCCCATTTGAAGGCGTTAAAGGGCATCCGCTCCACAAAGGAAAACCTTCAGGAGGCGGTCGATGGAGAAACGCATGAGTTCAAAAGCATGTATCCTGCCATGATCGAAGCGGCAAAGGCGGAAGGCCACAAGGAGGCGGAGCGCTCATTTATTTTCGCCAACGAGGTGGAAAAGATTCATGCCGGACTTTATCAGCAAATGCTGGACAATCTGGACGGGGCAAAAGAAACCTACGGCTATTATATCTGTCCGGTCTGCGGCTATACGGCGGAAAAAGAAGCGCCGGAAACCTGTCCGGTGTGCGGCGCCAAAGGCAAGATGTTTAAAAAGGTCGATTAATCATTCTAAAGGAGGAGGTTTGTCATGGCAAAAAGAAACGAAGTCTTTAAATGTGAGGTATGCGGCCATATCGTGGAAGTGCTTCACGAAGGCAAGGGTGAGCTCGTCTGCTGCAATCAGCCCATGAAGCTTTTGACGGAAAATACCACGGATGCGGCGAAAGAAAAGCATGTTCCGGCGATTGAGAAAGTGGCGGGCGGCTTCAAGGTAAAAGTGGGCAGCGTGGCCCACCCGATGGAAGAAAAGCATTACATCGAATGGATCGAAGTCATCGCGGACGGCAGGGCCTATCGCCAGTATCTGGCGCCCGGACAGGCGCCGGAAGCGTTTTTCCCCATCGAAGCCGCCACGATTACAGCCCGGGAATACTGTAATCTGCACGGTCTGTGGAAAGCATAAGAGAAGGCAGACACATTGTTGCTGAAAGGAAAAAACATGGTCAAGTTATACCGATGCACGATATGCGGCGATGCGTATATCGGCGCCAGTCCTCCGGCGAACTGCCCGTTCTGCGGCGCGCACATGGGGTATATGGCCGAGGCAAAAGAAGCAGTTGTAAATTTTGATGTGCCTCTGAGCGTGAAAGATCAGGCCAAAGCCGAACACGCGCTCAAGGTGGAAATCAGCAATTCCGCTTTCTACATGTGCGCCGCGAATCAAACCGATGATCCCGAGGGAAAGATTCTGTTCAAGGCGCTGGGCAAGGTTGAGGCGGAGCACGCGTCCATCTGGAGAAAAATCCTCAAGCTGGGAAGCGTTCCCCCGGGAAGCGACGCCTGCCACACGAAGAATGTCGCAAACCTGAAAGAATCCCACGAGCGGGAAATCCGGGCCATTGAATTCTACCGGAAGTCGGCTGCCGAAGCGGATCATCCGCGGATTCGGCAGCTTTTTGAAGCGTTGGTGGAAATCGAAACGGACCACCTGCACTTGTCGGAAGAAAGGCTGAAGTAAATGAATCCCGTGGAACCGGGGGACACTATCCCCCGGTTTCGTGCCATGAAATCTTTCCATCAGCCACAGGAAGAGCTTAAATATTCTCCGCGGTTTCGCGAACACCTCTCACTATCCAACTCTTCTTGACAAGTCCCGTCCTGTGTGTCATCCATTGCAACCGGAGAGCGAAACTCAAGAGGTTGACTGAAAAAACTGATTCTTCTGGAAACCAGATTTCACAGGGAGACCCTGTCATGATTCCTGATGTCCGCAACAGCATAAATCCCCAAAAATCCCTGACGGCGCTGCTCATGAAAATGCTGCTCGGGATTGTGGCGGCCGGTTTTCAACTCCGCCGGTCTTATCATCAGTACCTGAAAACCTCGGAGGGGTGGATTGATCTGACCGTGGGCTTGAGAACCGAATCCCGCTCCGTGGAATGCGCCATCCGTTTTAAGGACGGCCGGGTGTCCGTGCTGGGCCGTATCCCGGAAAAGACGGATGTAACGATTGTTTTCAGATCCGACGCCGTGGTGAAGAAACTTCTCGCGGCCACGCCCTCCGACCAGATTTTCATGCTGCTGAAAAGTGAAATGCGGGTCGAAGGAAGCATGATGTACCTGAACCTGTTTTTTTTCCTCCTGTCCGTTCTGATGAACAAAAAGCAAATCCGGCAGCTCCAGAAGGAAAGAGAAGCTTCCAGGGAAGCCGAGATCAAAAAATCACCCGATTCCCGGAAGGAATTAAGCGATGAGCTCCAGGCAAGGCGCGCCACAAGGCTCAAAGGCGAAAAAGTTGACGGCGGCGTTCACTATCTGGAAGATCCCTATCTGCCGGAATTCGGCCTTGACGACTTTCCCCGGCTGAAGAAATTTCTGGATGTCCATCTCACGGCAAAACCGGAAATCTGCCCGGAAATGCCGCGGCTTCTCACCGAGTGGCATAAAAAAAACGGTTTTGAAACCGACGCGAAGGGCCGGCCCTGGGAACCGGCAACCCGCAAAGCCCTTTCCTACAAATATCTGATGGAAAACCGCGCACCCGTTATTGCCGGAGATTGTCTGCTGGCCGGAACCACCACCAGCCGCGAGGTGGGATGCATCGTGTACCCCGAGGGAAGCGGCGGCCTGATCTGGAACGAGCTCTTCACGATTGCTCATCGCTCCTACAATCCCTTTGAGATCTCGGAAGAAACAAGAAACCTTCTGCACTACGAGGTATTTCCCTACTGGGCCCATCGCAATTTCCGGGAATGGGTTCGGGATCGATACAACAATCCTCTATGCATGCAGATTGATGAACGCTATGCCTATTATTTCAACTGGAAACAGGCAACCATCTCGCACACCATTCCGGATTTTCCAAAGATGCTGCGCCTGGGCACATCCGGCATCATCGTGGAGATCGAACAGGAACTCAAAAATGTGCAGGGCAACGCCGAAAAGAAGGCCACGCTCGAAGCGATGATT
>JAQUVQ010000020.1:39799-44188 GCA_028693285.1 Smithellaceae bacterium | reverse complement strand
GCATGACTGAAAGCAAAAATGAGGATTATCAGCAAAACAGATCATTGATGAGGCCGCAACGGCTTTTCGAGTTCGACAAGATTTTTTACGTCAACTTTCTTCCCAATCCTCAATCTGCAAACCTTCCACCCGCGAAAACTCTCTTGTATTGTGGGTAATCAAAACAGCCCCGTGAACAAGAGCAGTAGCCGCAATCATCAAATCATTTGGCCCGATTGGTTTTCCCAATCGGGAGAGCGCTGAACGTATTTCGCCATATTTTCTGGCGGCATCATCGTCAAAGGGAAGTGAATCAAGATTGGAAAAAAGTTCATCCAGCAGAAGCAGATTATCGGTGGAACGGCTGCTTTTCATTGCACCTAGTAAAGTTCTGCTTTAACAACAGAGCAGAGCCGTATGTCTAAAAAGTCAACCGAAAGAAAATGATCCTTTACCGGGTTTTGCCCTGGATTTAAAAAGCGGATCACCGCATTTGTATCTGGCAGATAAATCAATTGAATTCCTCGCGGACCTCATATGTACCTTGGTCTTCCCTCACCAAAAGATCGCCAGCCCAGGCCCCAGCAAAGCGGGAAAGCGGCGAGATAGCCGTATTGGAATTAGCCCGCGCACTATTTTCTGTGTCAAGTGGCAACAGTATTACTTCCACTCGCCGATTTTGCAAGCTCTTGGGCATTTTCAGCGTATCTGGCAATTGCCGATATATTTTTCGCAAAGCTTCCATGGCCTGTTCACCTTTAATGATCTAGTAAAAAAATCGTAATTTTTTCTTTTTACGATTTATGCACCTTTTGCCATCTCGAATTTGTGTAATGAAGTATATTTAGCGACATCCTGCATGTCAAGAACATTTAAGGAAGAAGATACAGGGAATCCATCAAAGAAATCGATTAAAAATATTGCCGCTCTTATCGGCACTTTTTTTCCAGACATTTATTCGGCCTTCTGGTAATTCTCAATAAATAGCTGACACAAAACAACAAAGTATGATAGAAACCCCTAAAAGTTTCGAGGGAACGGAATGTACGAGGTTACGATTATCAAATCATTTTCCGCGGCGCACCTGCTTGCCGAAATCGGCGGAAAATGCGAGGAATTGCACGGGCATAACTTCAAGGTGGAAGTGACGGTGGGCGCCCGCGAGTTAAACGCGGAAGGCATTCTGATCGATTTCCGTCTGGTTAAAAAATGGCTTAAGGAGATTCTCGACCGGATGGATCATCAGCACCTGAACGACCTTCCCTTTTTCGCGGGCACAAATCCGTCATCGGAAAACATCGCGCGCTATATCTACAAGGAGATGCAAAAACAGGCAAAAGGCGATGCGGTGAAAGTGCTGCGCGTAAAGGTATGGGAGTCGGAAAGCTCGGCAGTGAGTTACAGTGACGAGTGAAGAGCGACGAGTGAACAGAAAGGCGAGGGGCTATAGGCCAGAGGCGATAGGGAAAAAGATTTAGGATCAATGAACGGCGAGCGGTGTACCCATCGCCTATCGCCTATCGCCCATAGCCTTTTTTATTATGATTGACATTCAAAACCAGAAAGATTCCCGGAACATCGACATCAAAAAGGTCGGGGTGAAAAACATCAAATACCCGATCATCGTGATGGACCGCGAACGCGGCACGCAGCCGGTGAACGCCACGATCAATATGTATGTCAACCTGCCCCATCATTTCAAGGGCACGCACATGAGCCGGTTTGTGGAAGTGCTGAACGATTTTCGGGGACAGATCAATATCAAGACGTTTCAGACGATTCTGGAAAAGATGCGCCAGAGGCTTCGCGCGCAGTCCGCGCACATGGAGATCGAATTTCCCTATTTCTTAAAAAAGATGGCGCCCGTCTCCAAAGCCAAAAGCATGATGGAGTACCGCTGCCTGTTTGCCGGCGAAAACAGCGCCGACAAGACGGACTTTCTGGTGGGCGTTGTCGTCCCGGTGACCACGCTTTGCCCCTGCTCCAAGGAGATCAGCGCGTTCGGCGCACACAATCAACGCAGCATGGTGACCGTGAAAGTGCGGTTTAAAAAGTTTTTCTGGATCGAGGATCTGATAAAAATGGTTGAAGATTCGGCAAGCGGTGAGGTATATTCCCTGCTCAAGCGCGTGGATGAAAAGTTTGTCACGGAAAAGGCCTATCAGAATCCGAAATTTGTGGAAGATCTGGTCCGCAGCGTGGCGGTGAGGCTGAACGCGGACAGCAACTTCACCTGGTACAGCATCGAGGCGGAAAACTTTGAAAGCATCCACAACCACAGCGCCTACGCCTATGTCGAGAAAGGATAAATCGATGGCCGCCGGGAAAGCGAATGGCTTCTTCAATTTGTACAATCACGGATTTGTCCGCGCCGCCGTCTGCGTTCCGGAAGTAAAAGTAGCCGATGTTTCCTTCAATACGCAGAAAACCATCGAGCTGGCCCAAAAAGCGGCCCGGCAAAAAGCGACGCTGGCCATCTTTCCGGAGCTGGGAATTTCCGCTTATTCCAACGAGGATCTGTTTCATCAGGACGCCCTGCTGAAGAGCGTTGAAGGAGCCCTCGCCGCAATCAAAAAAGCGTCCTCCAAAATCAATCTGGTTTGGGCGGTAGGTGCGCCGTTGCGGGTGGATTGCCGGCTCTTCAACTGCGCGGTGGTTTTTTACCGGGGCAAAATTCTCGGGATCGCCGCAAAATCCTATCTGCCGAATTACCGCGAATATTACGAAGGAAGGCAATTTTCGCCGGCTTCGCAAGCGCTGGCGACTACCGTTTCTCTGGCGGGGCAAAAGGACATTCCTTTCGGAGCGAATCTGATTTTCCAGGCCGCCAATCATCAAACCCTTCGGCTGTTTTTTGAAATCTGCGAGGATGTCTGGGTGCCGGTTCCGCCTTCCAGCTTCGCGGCAATGGCCGGAGCGACGGTGATCGGCAATCTGTCCGCCTCCAACATTACGGTCGGCAAATCGGAGTATCGCCATCAACTGATTGCCAATCAGTCCGCACGCTGCGTCGCGGCCTACCTTTACGCGGACGCGGGCTTCGGCGAATCCACCACGGATCTGGCGTGGGACGGGCACGCGATGATTTATGAAAACGGCAATCTGCTTTCCGAATCAAAGCGGTTTTCCACATCGGCGCAGATGATTCTGGCCGACATCGATCTGGACCGACTGGCGCAGGACCGAATGCGGCTGACCACGTTCGGACGGAACGCCGAAGACCATCGGGAAAACCTTCAGGCGTTTCGTAGAATCGAATTTGAATTGGAATCCCCCCGCGGACGAATCCTTCCGGATCGCGACATTCCACGCTTCCCCTACATCCCCGCCGACCCGGGAAAGCGCGACCAGCGCTGCTTCGAAGCCTACAACATTCAGGTTCAGGGACTGGCCCAGCGGCTGAAATCTTCCGGCATTTCCAATCTGGTGATCGGCGTGTCGGGGGGTCTGGATTCCACGCACGCGCTGATCGTGGCGGCCAGAACCATGGACCTGCTGGGACTGCCGCGAACGCGGATCAAGGCCTACACGATGCCCGCTTTCGGAACATCCGGCAAAACGTACCGCAACGCTCTGCGCCTGATGAAAGCGCTGGGCGTGGAAGCCAACGAAGTGGACATCAAACCCGCCTGCCTCCAGATGCTGAAGGATATTGACCACCCCTTCGCCCGCGGGAAAAAAGTGTACGACATCGCCTTTGAAAACGTCCAGGCCGGACAGCGCTCGGCGCATCTTTTCCGACTGGCCAACATGAAAAACGCTCTGGTCGTCGGCACCGGGGACTTAAGCGAACTGGCGCTGGGATGGAGCACTTACGGAATCGGCGACCACATGTCGCATTACAACGTCAACGCCAGCGTGCCGAAAACGCTGATTCAATACCTGATCCGCTGGGCGGCGCAGACGAATCAGTTTTCACCAAAGGTGTCCGGCATTCTGCTGGAGGTTTTGGAAACAGAAATTTCGCCGGAGCTGATCCCGGGCGACGACAACGGACAGCCGCATCAGAAAACGGAAGAAGCCATCGGGCCTTATGAACTGCAGGATTTCATCAATTTTTATATTACCCGCTTTGGCTACCTGCCAACCAAAGTTGCCTTTCTGGCCTGGCTGGCCTGGAGGGATAAAACCCGCGGCGCATGGCCGGATGTTCCGCCTGAAAAGCAAAACGCGTACAGCCTGCGGGAAATCAAGAAGTGGCTGCATGTGTATTTGATGCGATTTTTCAAGACGTCCCAGTATAAGCGATCCTGCGTGCCCAACGGCCCCAAGGTGGGCTCGGGCGGATCGCTTTCCCCGCGCGGCGACTGGCGCGCGCCCAGCGACAGCGAAGCGGCCGTCTGGCTTGAGGAATGGAAAAAAATCCCGGAAAAGGAATAATTGCCCCATCGTCCTCATAACCGCAGGGCG
>JAQUVQ010000020.1:0-39699 GCA_028693285.1 Smithellaceae bacterium | reverse complement strand
ACCTTCAGGTGCGCCGGTCAAGCGGGTCTGAAGACCCGCCCTACAAACCCAACCTGAATTGTGCAGGAAAGGAAAGATCGTAATGTAGGGCGCACCTTCAGGTGCGCCTGTGACGCTTGACCATTCAGGCTGATCTGCTATACTGTCGTCAAAAGGAGGTTTTGTCATGCCGCAGATAACATTAAAAGAAACCGTCACGAGAAAATTAGATATTCCCCTCGAAACCCTGGTGAAGGTGATTGATTCTCTCAGCGCGGCCGACAGGAAGAAATTGTTGTCGAGGATAGAACGCCCTGCTCCTTCTTTGCAAAAATTCAAAAAAGACAAATTGACGGCGATTATGGCTGATTTTGCCAAAACGGATCTGTATGAAAAGGAATTTCTAACCGAAATGGAGGCAGGTTTAAAAAAATCATCCGTCTACAGGTAAAGCCTATGCCAAAGATCGCCGAATTACGTCCAGATTTACAAGAATATATCAATATTCATGGACTTTGGAAGAAATGGGTGAAAGCAAAATCCCTTTTTGAAAACAACCCTTTCCATGCCTCCTTAAATACGGAGTTGCTTGAACCAAGACATCGAGCCATCTATTCCTTTCGTCTCGATAAAAAATATCGCGCCCTTTTCGTGTATCTGGGTAAAGAGGTTGAAGTGATTTCCATAACAAAACATTATCGGAAATCGTAACGAAAAGATTCTCAAAACGTAGGGCGAACCTTCAGGTGCGACAATCCTAATGAATGTAGGGCGAACCTTCAGGTGAGCCGGTCAAGCGGGTCTGATAACCTGACCACCTAAAGGTGGCACGAGGTCACAAGCGACCCGCCCTGCATTGTAAAGAGAATAAGGGAGTTGTTTTCGAATGAAACCATCCTACAAAGATTTTGACGCCACGGAATTGTTCTGTCCGCAGTGCGGGCGGGCCGTTCCGGTGCGCAAACGCCTGCTGCTGGTTTTATCCGAAGGGGACAAGTACGACTACAGTTGCGTGTACTGCGGAACATCCGTGGGCGACAAACTGGTCAAAGAAACCGCCAACACCAAAATCCTTCTTCGCTAATCACTTATTTTTTCTTCTGCAGGGCCTGTTGTAATTTCTGGGCGAGCAGGCCGGAGGATTCCGACACCGCCGGGGAAGACCCGCCGTAGACCAGGCTGACGTCCCGGCCGGACACTTTGTCTCCCAGTTGATCCGCCAGCACTTCCCGGCTGTGGACGTCCTCGTGACAGTAAACGCAGAGGTTTTCCCAGTTGCTGCCGTCCGGGGGATTGTTGTGATGATTGCCGTCCTTGTGGTGAACGGTCAGCAATTGCCGGCTGGCGCCGGAAAACTCACGGCCGCAGCGGGCGCAAACCAGTCCGTGAATGGCGAGCGACTTTTCACGGTAGTCCTCGCCTCCGGGAGCCCCGGCGGCGCTTTTCATTTTGCGAACCACGTCTTCTACGGATTTCTTCGCGTCCGCAGCCTGAGGCTTTTTGGCAACGGCAACGCGGCCCCACTTATTGGAAAAGGTCATCCTGGCCATGGCGCATCAGCCCTTTTGCTTTCCGGTCAACACATCCAGGAAAACCCTTACCCCTTTCATAACGGGCATCAGCGCCGAAATTTTCTGAAACAACGGCGAGTGAAGAATGAGCGGGGAGATCGTCTCTATTCCGCCTGCGACTTCCTTTATCACCACATGAAAGCGCTCGGCCGTAGCTGAATATTTCTGGACTTGGCCGTTGATCGCCGTCGTCGAGTCATTGATGTTGGCGGAAATATCTTCCATGTTTTTTAAAATGGCCGGCAGCCGCTCGTTTAAAGCCTGAAGAGTAACCGTAACATCATTGGCGGCGCGCCACAGTTTCCACAAAATCGGAATGCTGAAAATCACCAGCAGCAGCAAGGCAACGCCAATCAAAATTAAACCGGTTTCCATCGTTTATCTCCCCCGATATTGTTGCGACGAAGTCAGATTTTGTTTTTTTCTTCACGATAGGCTTCCACGCCTGCGTCAAAGGCTTTTTTTAAGCGGCCGGAACCCTCCGCTAGTTTCTCGGTGCTCTGAGCGGCCAGCTCACTGACTTTTTCGCTGATTTCCCCCGCTTTTTCCCTGGCAAGCCCTTCAAGTTCCCTTGCGCGAACAGTGGCCGCTTCATAGGCCGCTCTGCCTTTTTCAGACGCTTTTTCATACTCTTCTCTGGCTTTTGACAGAAGTTCATCGGCTTTCAACGAAATATCCTGACGTGTTTCTTTTCCGCTTTTCGGCGCAAACAAAATGCCGATGGCCGCGCCAATCAGGCCGCCAACCACAAATGCTTTCACCAAATTCCAATCTCTTTCCGCCATTGGTTCACCTCCATTAAATTATTTTTTCGCCGTTTTTATAACACATTTTTAAATGATTAGCCACGCCGGACAAAAAGGGGTGTCATGGTGAGACTGGCAAGCGGTGAGCCTGTTGAACCATGAGGCGTAGGGAACGGTCGCGGCGGTTCCCTGCGGGGTCCGGGGTAATGGGCAAGCCAGCGTCGGGATAAACTCATGGCATTCGGGCAGCGCAAACGCCGAATGACCGCACTGAATAAAAAAACCGGGGAACCTGTGCGTTGGCAAGGTTCCCCGGTTCTATAATCCTGCAATTGATTATCTGATTATTTTGCCGGTGCAGGGGCCGGAGCTTCTGCTGCCGGAGCTTCTGCTGCCGGAGCCGCGGGTGCTGCCGGGGCTTCTGCTGCCGGAGCCGCAGGCGCTGCGGGAGCTTCAACCGCAGGAGCCGGTGCGGGTTCTTCCTGCTTGCTGCATCCTACTGCCGCAAGAGACAAAGAAGCCAAGAAAAGCACGCTAACAAAAATGGCCAATACCTTCTTCATTAGACATTTCCTCCTTTCAAATATTTAGTGTGCAAGCACACTATGTGTTCCGGTGCGTGACATTACGCCTTTTTTTTGCCTTGTCAAGAGATATTTAAACATATATATAACCCCAAAAATGATCCCAAAGGACGCTGCAATGATACTTGGTATTGACGTCGGCGGAACCCACACAGACGCAGTTCTGGTCCATAATTATCAACTGATCAGGAAAGCGAAAGTCCTCACGAATCCGGCAAATATCATGGCCTCGCTTCTGGAAGCGGCCCAAAAGCTGATTTCCGGCGAGAACATCAATAATATTGACCGGATCGTATTGAGCACCACGATCTCGACCAACGCGATTGTCCAGGAGAAAATCAGCCGTGTGGCCATGGTTCTGCTGAGCGGCCCCGGCCTGTCGCCGGAAACCCTGGACCTGGGCGGGGATGTGTATTTTGCCAGAGGATACATCAATCACCGGGGCATTCCCGTCAAGAACGTGAACAGCCGGCAGATGAATGAGATCAGCGACGAAATAGCGCGGAAACAAATCCGCGACATCGGAATTGTCGGCAAATTTTCCAGCCGCAATCCGCAGCAGGAAATGGACGCGGCCGAACTGCTGCAGAATAACTCCAGGCATATCTCTTTGGGTCACACGCTCTCGGGGCAGCTTAATTTTCCGCGACGCATCGCCACCACCTATCTCAACGCCGCCATTCACGACATCTATCAGCGCTTCGTAAAGGATGTTCAGCAATTCATCGAAAAGATCGGGGCGGATATTCCCGTTTACATTCTGAAGGCCGACGGCGGCACTATCCTGATCGGCAAATCCATGGAATGCCCCGTGCAGACCATTCATTCCGGACCCTCGGCCGGCATCATGGGCGTTCTGGCAACGGCCCGCATGAAGGAAGACGCCGTGGCGCTGGACATCGGCGGCACGACGACGGACATTTCCGTTTTTGCCGACGGAGTCCCCCTTCTGGAACCTTCCGGCGTGTCCATCAACGGACGCAAAACGCTGATTCGGGGATTGTACACAAAATCGATCGGGCTGGGCGGCGACAGCGTTGTGCAAATTGAAAAAGGCCATCTGAAGATAGGACCGCAGCGCGAAGGGCCGGCCGCCGCCCTGGGCGGGCCGTTTCCGACGCCCACGGACGCCATGATCGTGCAAGGCATTGTCGATTTCGGCGACAGGCAAAAAGCATTGGATGCGATCACCCCTCTGGCCCAGAAGCTTCACATGACTGTCCAGGATGCGGCCGTCGCCATTATTGAAAAGATGGCCGCCCTGATTTCGGACCATGTCCGGGAGATCATGGCCGAGATCAACAACAAACCGGTTTACACCATCCATGAGCTTCTGGAAGGGAAAATCATAGAGCCGAAAATCCTGTACGTCGCGGGCGGACCGGCCGCGGTCGCCCCGTTCATCGCGAAGAATCTGGGCTATCCCTATTCCATTCCGGAGCACTCGGAGGTTTCCAACGCGCTGGGCGTGGCTTTGGCCCGAACGACGGCGGAAGTCACCATCCTGGCGGACACGGAAAAACGGGAGCTGATCATCTCGGAAGAAGGGCGGTTGCAAAGTATTCCCCGCAGCTTCGCGCTGGCGGACGCCGTCGAAGTCGGCAAAGCGACCCTGCGCGAAAAAGCCGCCGGCATGGGCGCCCGGCCCGAAGACATCATCATGGAAGTCACCGAATCCCAGGAATTCAACATGGTTCGTGATTATTACACGACGGGGAAAAACATCCGCGTCAAGGTTCAGATAAAACCCGGCCTGATCTCCGCCGGCGCTGAAAGGGCAAACGATGTCTAAAAAATTGAAGAAAACGGGTCTTATCTTTTTCCCGGCCTTTGACTGGGCCATTTCCCCCAACCATCCGGAGCGTGAAGAACGGCTGCTCTACACGCAGGACCAGGTGTTTGAAGAAGGCCTGCTGGATTTCCCCAACATCGTGGAATACAAACCGGACATCGCCACCTACGCCGACATCAACCGCTGCCATATTTGCGTTCCGAACCCGCAAAATCTGACCACAAGTTCTCACCTGATTTCCGCGGGCGGCGCGATTACCGCAGCGAAAAAAGTTTTGTCCGGGGAAGTGGACAACGCCTTTGCCCTGGTCCGGCCGCCCGGCCATCACTCCATGCTGGTCGCCCACGGAGCGCGGGGGTTCTGCAACATCAACATCGAAGCCGTGATGATCGAACATATCCGCCATCAATTCGGGATCAAACGGATCGCCGTCGTGGACACGGACTGCCACCACGGCGACGGCACGCAGGATATTTACTGGAACGATCCGGATGTCCTTTGCATTTCGATCCATCAGGACGGAAGAACGCTCTATCCCGGGACGGGCTTCACCGACGATTTCGGAGGCCCCAACGCGCTGGGCGCGACGATCAACATTCCGCTGCCCCCGCGCACCTCGGATGAAGGTTTCCTTTTTGTGCTGGACAACGTCATCCTTCCGATCCTGGAGGAATTCAAGCCCGAGATCATCATCAACTCCGCCGGTCAGGACAATCATTACAGCGACCCGATCACGAACATGAGCTTCAGCGCCCAGGGGTACGCGCTGCTCAACGAAAAACTCGCGCCCGACATTGCCGTGCTGGAAGGAGGCTACTCCATTGAAAAGGCCCTGCCCTACGTCAACGTGGGGATCATTCTGGCGATGGCCGGACTGGACTTCAGCCAGGTTCGCGAGCCGGATTACGACGCCCAGCGCATCCGCCAGTCGCCGGAAATTACCCGGCTGATCGAGGAGGAAGCCCGGAATGTTATGACCCTGTTCAAGAAAAAGAAAAACCTGAAGAAGCAGGTCACCGGCTCCGCCGCCTACATTCGCCGTGAAAAGAACATTTACTACGACACGGACAACATCTGGGAGAAGCAAACCGAAACCGTCCGGGTCTGCGACCAATGCGGAGGGGTGGTTATGATCGACTCGGCCGCCGACACGGGCAAGAGAATCTACGCGGTCATTCTGCCCAACAGTTGCTGCCCCGAATGCCGCGAAAACGGGGAGAACTTTTTCGCCCGCATGAACAGTTCGCAGTACAACCATGTTTATTTTCAGGACAGGCAGAGAGACGTTTTCATCGTCAAATAGCCCGGGAGGCAACATGTCGGATCAGGATATCAGGGAAAGAACGCAGAAAACGGCGGAAAAACTTTTTTCCGGCGGCGCCAAACTGGAGCGCCCCTATTCCCTGTGGCGCGAGTTTGACCGCGGGCTGGCCAATGATTTTTCGCGCTTCATCACGGGGAACCTCTATTCGCGCGAGGTCCTGACGATTCAGGAGCGCCAGATGGCCGCCTGCGCGATGCTGGCCGCGCTCAAGGCCCGGGACGAGCTGAAGGTCCACGCCAACGCCGCCCTGAACGTGGGCTGCGATCCGAAGAAACTGGTCGAAATTTTCTTTCAGACGGCAACCTACGCCGGCATGCCGGCCGTCAATGAAGCGCTGGCCGCTTTCAGGGAAGTCCTTGAGGCGCGCGGCGAGTGGCCCCTTCCATCGTGATCATGAACCAGACCCAAACACAACTGCAGGAGCTTGTCGCGCTGATCCAAAGACTGCGCGCGCCGGACGGCTGCCCCTGGGACCGGAAGCAGACAAGGCAGGACATCGGAAAATATCTGCTGGACGAATGCTATGAGGTGATGGACGCGCTGGCCGAAGATGATCCGGCGCACATTCAGGAAGAGCTGGGCGATCTGCTTTTCCAGATATTGTTTATCGCCGAAATTTCGGCCGAAGCGGGCGAGTTTTCCCTGTCGGACGTCATGCAGGGCATTCGGGAAAAAATGATCCGGCGGCATCCGCATGTTTTCGGCGACGTGAAGGTTGAATCCGTACAGGATGTAAAGGACAACTGGCAGGAAATCAAAAAGAAGGAGCGCGGCGGCCAGGCGCCCGGCGAGAATCCTTTCGGCGGCATTCCCCGTTCGGTGCCGGCGCTGAAGCGGGCGCATAAAATATCGTCCGCCGCCTCCCGCCTCGGCTTCGACTGGCCGGACGCGAACGCGGTTCTGGACAAATTAAAAGAAGAACTGGTCGAGCTTGAGGAAGCGCGGAAACAGGGAAACGAATTTCAAATCGAAGAAGAAATGGGCGATCTCTTTTTCACGCTGGTGAATCTCGGCCGCTTTCTCAACGTGGACGCCGAAAAGGCGGCCGCCGGCGCCGCGGATAAATTTGTGAGGCGCTGGTCTTACATGACACAGAGGCTTGCCGCCCTCGGCCGCTCGCCTTCTGAGGCAACGCAAGCCGAGCTGGATTCGATCTGGAACGAAGCCAAACAGAAGGGAATCTGAGGATTGGATTATTTTCTTTGCGTCATGGGCATGGTTTTTATCGTTGAAGGCCTTCCCTATCTGGTTTTCCCGGAAAAAATGAAAATCTATCTGGTCAAGATCTCGGAGCTGCCGGAAAACACGCTGCGCATCACGGGCATTTGCGCCATAGCGCTGGGCCTGATTCTGCTTTATTTCGGAAGGCGCTGACGGTTTTCATTGACAGCCCCGGCGGATTCTGATTATTTGCCTGAACTTTTTCGACTCTTGAAGGAAACGATGCAGGTAAAGGATTTTTCATACTCTCTTCCCGAAGAGCTCATCGCGCAGCACCCGCGTCCGCAAAGGGACGCCTCGCGCATGATGAAAATTGATCGCGGCGCCAAAACCATCGAGGATGACCTGTTTGCCGCCCTGCCGGACTATCTGGAACCAGACGATGTTCTCGTGATCAATGATTCCCGAGTCATTCCGGCCAGAATCTACGGCAAAAAGGCGACCGGCGCGATCCTGGAGCTCTTGCTCCTCACACGCAGAGAAACGAACGGCGAGGCCCAGTCATGGGAGGTTATGGCCCGGCCGGCCAAGAGGATGAAAGAACAGGACGTCATCGACCTCGGGCATTCCTGCGAGGCGCTGGTCGTCTCCAGGATTTCCGACAAAAAATGGCTGATGACCTTTTGCGCAAAAGGCGGTTTTGAAAACTACCTGGAACGTTTCGGGCGGGCGCCTCTTCCTCCCTACATCAAAAGAAAAAAGAGCGCGGATCCGGATCAAACGGACGACCGCCGGCGCTACCAGACCATTTACGCGAAAACGCCCGGCTCCATCGCCGCGCCGACCGCCGGCCTGCATTTTTCACCGGGCATTCTGAATGCCCTGCAATCCAAAGGCGTTCAAATAGCGCCCGTCACGCTGCACGTCGGTCTGGGCACGTTTCTGCCGATTGAAACCGAGCAGGTTGAAGAGCACGTCATGCATTCGGAATTTTATGAAATCAGCGCCGAATCCGCCGCCATCATCAACCGGGCCGCACGGGTGATCGCGGTGGGCACCACGTCCGCCCGAACGCTGGAGAGCGCGGCGGACCGGGACGGTCGTCTTTCGGCCGGCTCCGGCGAAACCGGCCTTTTTATTTACCCGGGCTACAGGTTTAAAAGGGTGAACGGGCTTTTGACCAATTTTCATTTGCCCCGGTCGTCCCTGCTGCTTCTGGTCTCGGCCTTTGCCGGAGCAAATCTGATACGGCAGGCCTACGAACACGCCGTTAAAAACCGTTATTTGTTTTATAGTTACGGCGACTGCATGCTGATTATATAGGATGAATTTCATGCCTTTTGCTTTTGAACTGATCCGAAAAGACCCGCAAAGCCGCGCCCGGCTTGGAAAAATCACCACCGTTCACGGCGCGGTGGAGACTCCCGCCTTCATGCCCGTCGGCACGCAGGGAACGGTAAAGTCTCTCCGCCCCGAAGATCTTCGGCAATGCGGCGCTCAAATGATCCTGGGCAACACGTACCATCTCTATCTGCGCCCCGGGCATGAAACCGTTCGCCGGCTGGGAGGCCTTCATGCTTTCATGAACTGGCCGGGGCCGATCCTCACGGACAGCGGCGGATTCCAGGTTTACTCGCTGGCCGCGCTTCGCAAAATCGGGCCGGAAGGCGTGATGTTCCGCTCCCACATCGACGGGTCCCAGCATTTCCTCTCGCCGCGAAAAGCCGTTGAAATCCAGGAAGCGCTGGGCTCGGACATCATGATGTGCCTCGACGAGTGCACGCCCTACCCCGCAACGTTTGAGCAGACGAGGGAGTCGATGGATCTGACGCTTAAATGGGCAAAAGCCTGCCGCGAGGCCAAAACCGGCGCCGGTCAGGCGCTCTTCGGCATTGTGCAGGGCGGAAGCTATCCGGATTTGCGCAGACAGGCGGCAGATGAGATGGTCGGGCTGGAATTTGACGGGTATGCGCTGGGCGGCGTCAGTGTCGGCGAGCCCAAAGACATGATGTACGCCATCACGGATGAAATCACCCCGCTCTTGCCTTCCGAAAAGCCCCGGTACCTGATGGGCGTAGGCACACCGGAAGACATCGTTTACGGCGTGTCGCGCGGCATCGATCTGTTTGACTGCGTGATGCCCACGCGATCGGCCCGGCACGGATTATTGTTTACAAATTCCGAAAAGATTGTTATAAAAAACGCCCGCTGGCGGGAAGATCCTTCCCCTCCGGACGAAACATGCGATTGCTACACCTGTAAAAATTACTCCCGGGCGTATTTAAGGCATCTTTATGTTGCCGGTGAAATACTGGCCATGATACTGAATACGATCCATAATATCCGCCACTATATGCGTCTTCTGGAGAACATACGGGCGGCCGTCAGGGAGGACCGTTTTTCGCAATGGAAAAAGGATTTTCTGAGCCAAAAGAGTGGAACCATAACTACTGCTGATTAGCAGCAGCTTGATTGAAGGAGGGACAAACATTGATATCCACGGCATTCGCAATGGGAGGCAATCAGGGCGCGCCCGCGGCGCAGGGAGGATTCGGCGACTGGAGCTTTATCATCATGATGGCGGTGATTTTCGGGATTTTCTACTTCCTGATGATCCGACCGCAGCAAAAAAAGCAAAAGGAGCTCAAGGTCATGCTCGATAACCTCGCTTACGGCGATCAGGTTATGACCACCGGCGGCATTTACGGCAAGGTTACGGGACTTGCCGAGGCGGTCGTTACGCTGGAAATCGCCGATAAAGTCAGAATCAAGGTCGCCAGAAGCGCCATCGGCGCTGTTCTTCAGAAGTCCGGCCAGCCGGCTACGACGGCAAAGGCCTAGCACAGAAAGGGGCGTTTCATGTTCAAAGATTTAAGGGTCCGGTTGGCCATTACGGCGGTGGTGTGCCTTGTTGCTCTGTATTTTCTGGCGCCGACGTTTGTCGCGCAGATTCCTTCCCCCCTCGATCGGTATTTGCCCAAGGACAAAATACATCTCGGGCTTGACCTGCAGGGCGGCATGCACCTGATTCTGGAGGTGGACGCGGACAAGGCGCTGGAATCCATGATGGAAAGAACGGCCAACGATTTGAAGGAATCGTTGATGGAAGGAAAAATTCGTTTCCGGAACGTGGAAAAGGGAGAAGGCGCCGCGATTTCGATGGAGTTGACCGACGCGGCGGGAAAGGCGGCGCTGGAGAAAATCCTCAATGAGCAGTTTTCCGACCTGGAAATCGCCTCATCGTCGCCGCGCGACGCCGGGCAGATTGTCCGCCTGAAAATCAAAGACAAAAGAGCGGCGGACCTGAAAAAACTGACCGTGGAGCATAGCGTCGAAACCATCCGCAACCGCGTGGACCAGTTCGGCGTCGCCGAGCCGGAAATTGTTCCGGAAGGCGAAAACCGGATCATGGTTCAGCTTCCGGGCATCAAGGACCCGGAACGGGCCAAGAATCTGATCGGAAAGACGGCGCTTCTGGAATTCAAGCTGGTGGACGAGGAAAACTCGCTCGACGAGGCGCTGCGCGGCAATGTTCCGGAAGGCTCCGTGATCGCTTACGGCGCGCGGGAAGACAAGGCCAGCGGCCAGCGCGGCCAGGTGCCCTACCTGCTGAAAAACAAATCGCTGCTCACCGGCGCTTCGCTGGAGACCGCCAAGGTCCAGATTTCCGACCGGTTCGGCGAACCGCACGTCTCCATGAAATTCAACGCGCAGGGCGCGGCCGATTTCGACCGCATCACCAATGAAAACGTCCGTAAACGCCTGGCCATCGTGCTCGACGGCGTGGTCCATTCCGCGCCGGTCATCCAGGAAAGAATTTCCGGCGGCCAGGCGCAGATCACCGGGAACTTCACCATGGATGAAGCCCGCGATCTGGCCATCGTTCTGCGCGCCGGCGCCCTGCCCGCTCCGGTGAACATTCTGGAGGAAAGAACCGTCGGTCCTTCGCTGGGCTCGGATTCGATCCGCCAGGGCATCATGGCCACGCTGATCGGCTTCGTCCTGGTCGTCATCTTCATGTTCATCTACTACCGCCTTTCGGGACTGGTGGCGGATTCCGTTCTGATTCTCAACGTGATCGTCCTCCTGGGCATTCTGGCCGGCTTCAAAGCGACGCTTACGCTGCCCGGCATCGCCGGCATTGTTCTGGTGATCGGCATGGCGGTGGACGCCAACGTGCTCATTTTTGAGCGCGTCCGCGAGGAAATGAGGCTGGGAAAACCTCCCCGCGCGGCAATTGACGCGGGATATTCCAAGGCCTTTCTGACCATTCTGGATTCCAATGTCACCACGCTGATCGCCGCTCTGTTCCTTTTCGCCTTCGGCACCGGCCCGGTGAAGGGATTCGCCCTGACCCTGAGCATCGGCATTGTCGTCAGCATGTTCACGGCCATTTTTGTCACGCGCATCATCTTTGACTATTTTATCTGGAACCGGAATGTCCAGAAGATCAGCATCTAGGAAGAGGATATTACAGAGGAGAAGAGAATGGAATTCATCAAACCGGGAACGCATTTTGATTTTGTGGGAAAAATGAAAATCGCCGTGGGCCTGTCGGCGGTGCTGATTATTGCCAGCATTCTGTCCGTCGTCCTGCACGGCGGATTGAATTTCGGCATCGACTTCGCGGGCGGCACCGTGATTCAGATCAAGTTTTCCAAAGCCGCACCGGCCGACGGCATTCGAAAAGCCTTTGCCGGCATCAACGTCTCTGATGCGATCATTCAGGAAATCGGCGAAAACGAAGTCATCGTCCGCACCAACCAGTCCATGACCAAGGAATTGCAGGACAAGGTGGAAGGGGCCATGACCAGTCAGTTCGGCGCCGGTCAGTTCGAAATCCGTCGGGTGGAGTTTGTCGGCCCCAAAGTCGGCAAAGACTTGACGAACAAAGCGATCCTGGCGATTATTTTTGCCTGGATCGGCATGCTGATTTACATCGCGTGGCGATTTGAATTTCGCTACGGTCTGGGCGCCATTATCGCCCTGATTCACGATACGATCATCGTGATTGGCGTGCTTTCCCTGTTGAACAAAGAATTCACGCTGGTGATCGTCGCCGCGCTTTTGACGGTCATCGGCTATTCCATCAACGACACGATCGTGGTCTTTGACCGCATTCGGGAAAACCGCAAAAAGGATCTCAAGAAAAGCCTGGGAGATCTCATCAATTCAAGCATCAACG
Source organism: Smithellaceae bacterium (assembly GCA_028693285.1). Taxonomy (GTDB): domain Bacteria; phylum Desulfobacterota; class Syntrophia; order Syntrophales; family Smithellaceae; genus UBA8904. The sequence continues at coordinate 27,357 of JAQUVQ010000020.1, read as the reverse complement.
AAACGCTGAGCCGAACGATTCTGACGGCTTTCACGGTGATTCTCGTTCTGCTTTCCCTGTTTTTCCTGGGCGGACCGGTGATCCACGATTTCGCTTTTGCGCTGCTGATCGGCATTGTCATCGGCACCTATTCGTCGATCTTTATCGCGAGCCCCATTGTGCTCGCTTTTGAGAACGTTCACATTTCCAAAGGAAAGAGGAAAAAATAAATTGTCGCCCTTGGCCTCGGCGGGATTCGTCGCATTTATCCTCCTGCTGTTTGCCGGAATGTATATGAGCCTGTTCGGATGGCCCGGGACCGTCATCATTTTCCTGGATGTCCTGTTCTACGCCGTTTTGACGGGTTTTTCCGGAATCGGCTGGAAGATGCTCCTGGTCCTGCTGGTCCTGGCCGTTCTTTCCGAAGCCGCCGACTGGTGGGCGGGATCCAAAAACGTTCACAAAATACCGGCCTCCGCAAAAAGCTTCCTGGGCGCGATCCTCGGCGCGTGCGTCGGCATGATTCTTCTGACGCCGTCTTTGCGGGGCCTCGGCATCTGGGGAGGATTTTTTCTGGGCGGCCTGGCCGGTCTGCTGATCGCGGAATGGATCCGTCAGTCCCGATTGAAAATTCCCCTTCAGGCATCCGGCGGAGCATTTCTGGCCATGATCGGACAAAAGGCGCTGAAAGGCTTTCTGTCGCTGGTCATGATTTTGATTTCCCTGTCCGGCATTTATTCCTAGGAGTTCGATATCCTCATGAAAGAAAACAAAGGGCCATCTAAGGATGCGCCGAAAGAGAAGCAGCCGAAAAACCCCGCCAAGGCCAAAGTTCAGGAATTCATCGAAGCGATGATTATCGCCATCTGCATCGCCGTCTTCATCCGGACCCTGTTCGTGCAGGCGTACAAGATTCCCTCCCAGTCGATGGTTCCCACCCTGCTCGTCGGGGATCACCTGCTCGTCAACAAATTCATTTACGGCGTCAAGATTCCCCTCCTGAGAAGAACGATCATTCCCGTAACGGATCCGAAAAGAGGAGACATCATCGTTTTCATTTACCCCCAGGACCGCTCCAAGGACTTCATTAAACGGGTCATCGGCGTGGGGGGCGACAAAATTGAAATCCGCAATAAAAAAATCCTGATCAACGACCGGCCCTACAAGGACAAGGTCGGCATCTATTCCGATCCGGTCTCCTATCCGGCCATCGTCCAGCCCCGCGATAATTTCGGCCCGGCAACGGTCCCTCACAACGCCCTTTTCGTGATGGGCGACAACCGCGATCAGAGTCTGGACAGCCGGTTCTGGGGTTTCGTGGAATTGAAAGATGTGGAGGGAAAGGCGATGGTGATTTACTGGTCCTGGAACAGCGAGGAACAGGACCGGTTCTGGCAAAAAATCCGCTGGGATCGCCTGGGAAGCCCGCTGCATTGACGCCCGGCCGCGCGTATTTTTATCTTGACAGTCAGCCCCCCAGGTTGTATGAACGCGGCAAGAAAACTTTTAATTCGATCCCGTGAGATTGAAAAAGAAGAAAAAAATGAAAACAATTTCCCATAAGCCCATGAAAGCCTTTCTCCGCAAGGGGAAAGGCTTTTTTTATAACCGTCGCGCATGCTTTCCGAACACGCGCTGATCCTCAGGCAAGCCGTAGCGGCGGATGAAAAAACGAAAGGGGCGTCAACATGAACAACCGGCCGAAAATCGTGATGGACAGCGAAGGGATCGAACGCTGCCTGACGCGCATCGCCTATGAAATCCTGGAAAAAAACAAGGGGATGGACAATCTGGCGCTGGTGGGCATTCGCACCGGGGGCATTTATCTGGCCCTGCGTCTGCAAAAAAGGATTTCGGCCATCGAAAACAAGAAAATCCCGATGGGCATTCTCGATGTGACGCTTTACCGCGATGATGTCGCCAAAACCAGCAAGAAAGCGCCGCTGGGGAAAACCGACATTCCCTTTGATCTCACGGACAAAAAAGTCATTCTCGTGGACGATGTCCTCTTCACCGGGCGAACCATCCGCGCCGCCATGGACGCCCTGATCGACTTCGGCCGTCCGAAAATGATTCAACTGGCCGTCCTGATCGACCGCGGACATCGGGAACTGCCGATTCGCGCCGATTACGTCGGGAAAAACCTCCCCTCCTCCCTGTGGGAAGCGGTGAGCGTCAATCTTCTGGAAAAAAACGGCAAGGATGAAGTGGTCATCGAAGAAGGGTCATAAACCTGAACCTGCAAGGCAATCGCATGATGAAACTGGCAAAAAAAGACATCCTCGGCATCGAGGAAATGACCGCGGACGAAATATCCCTGATTCTGGAAACGGCCGAATCCTTCCTGGAAATTTCCACGCGCGAAATCAAGAAAGTTCCGACGCTGCGCGGCAAAAGCGTGATCAACCTGTTTTATGAAGCCAGCACGCGAACCCGGACGTCCTTTGAAATCGCGGGCAAAAGACTAAGCGCCGACACCATCAACATTGCCGCGTCCACCAGCTCCGCGGTCAAGGGCGAAACCCTTCTGGATACCGCGCGTACGCTGGAAGCCATGAATCCCGACATTATCGTGCTGCGGCACAGCGTTGCCGGAACGCCGCACATGCTCGCCCGCATGGTGAAGCAGTCCATTATCAACGCCGGCGACGGCGCGCATGAGCACCCCTCACAGGCGCTTCTGGACATGATGACGATCCGGGAGAAGAAAGGCCGGATTGCCGGGCTGAAAGTCGCGATCGTCGGCGATATTCTGCACAGCCGCGTCGCACGGTCCAACATTTACGGCCTTTCCAGGATGGGCGCCCGTGTGGTCGTGGCCGGACCCGCCACCATGATGCCGCGCGGCATCGAACGGATGGGGGTCGAAGCCTTCACGACCATCGAAGATGCGATCGCCGGCGCCGACGTCGTCATGATGCTGCGCATTCAACTGGAGCGCCAGAAGCAGAACATCTTCCCCTCGCTTCGCGAATACTCCCATCATTACTGTCTCAGCCGCCGGCACATGAAGCTCACCGCACCCGACGCCATCGTCATGCATCCGGGTCCGATCAACCGCGGCGTGGAAATCTCTCCCGATATCGCCGACGACCCCGCCTGCTCCGTCATTCTCGACCAGGTCAACCACGGCGTGGCCGTCCGGATGGCCATGCTGTACCTGCTTTCAGGAGGAAACGAATGAAACTGCTGTTGAAAGGCGCCCGGGTGATTGACCCGGCACAAAACCTGGACGCACTGATGGATGTGCTGGTGGAAGGAGGAAAAATCGCCGCCTGCAAACCGGGCATCAAAGCCCCGGCGGGCGCCAAAGTTCTCGAACTGTCCGGAATGCTGGTCACGCCCGGACTGATCGACATGCACACGCATCTGCGCGAACCGGGATATGAATACCGGGAAACCATCGCCAGCGGCTCCGCCGCCGCTGTTGCCGGAGGATTCACTTCAATTGCCTGCATGCCCAACACCCTGCCGGTGAATGACAACCGCTCGGTCACCGAATTCATCCTGCGGAAGGCCGCCGAAGCGAATCTGGCCAATATCTATCCCATCGGCGCGATCAGCATGGGCTCCGAGGGCAAACAAATGACCGAATTCTGGGACCTCAGGGAGGCGGGCATCGCCGCTCTGTCGGATGACGGCAACCCGGTGATGGACGCGGCCCTGATGCGCAGGGCCATGGAATACGCCTATTCCCTGGAGCTGCCGGTGATCCAGCACTGCGAAGACAAGAACCTCTCGGCGGGCGGCCTGATGAATGAAGGATACCAGGCCACGGTCCTGGGGCTGCCGGGCATTCCCGCCATCGCCGAAGAAGTCATGGTGGCGCGCGACATCCTCATCGCCGAGTACACCGGCACGCGCATTCACTTCGCGCACGTGAGCACAACCGGCTCCGTCCGCCTGATTCGCGCCGCCAAAAAACGGAGGCTGAAGGTGACGGCGGAAACCGCCCCGCATTATTTCACTCTGACGGATGAATCGCTTCGGAATTATGACACGAATTACAAAGTCAGTCCGCCGCTGCGGGGTGACGCCGATGTGTCGGCCATCAAGGAAGGCCTCGCGGACGGAACGCTGGACGCCATTGCCTGCGACCACGCGCCGCACGGCCGTACGGACAAGGAAGTGGAATTCGAATACGCCGCCTGCGGAATCAGCGGCCTGGAAACCTCTCTGGGCCTGAGTCTGAGCCTGGTGCAGGAGGGAATTCTGCCGTGGCCGGAGCTGATTGCCAAAATGAGCTGCAATCCGGCGCGCATTTTGAACCTGCCCAAAGGGACGCTGGCAAAAGGCGCCGACGCGGACATTACGGTGATCCATCCGGACCTTGCCTGGAGCGTCGATGTCGCCGCCTTTCATTCACTGGGAAAGAACTCACCGTTTTCCGGAAGAAAGCTGAAAGGGCGCGCCGTTTTAACCATCGTGGGCGGCGACATCAAGTACGATGGGCGGGCATCCCAGCCGTGAGCGCCCGGGAAACCCATAAGACCGCCGGCTTTGTCCTGCGAAGCCTTCAGTACGGGGAATCGGATTTGATCGTCACGTTTTACACCCGTGAGTTCGGCAAGATCAAAGGTATTGCCAAGGGCGCCAAACGCAGCCGAAAACGGTTCGCCAACGTCTTTGAACCCTTCTCCCTGACGCAGATCATTTTTTCCCGCCGAAACCGTGACTCGCTCGCGTTTATTGACGCCTGCGACATCCTCGATCACTTTGCCGCCATCCGCATGGACCTGGAAAAGACCCTGACCGCTTCCTATTTTATTGATCTGGCCGAACACTTCAGCCCGGAGGGCAAGCGCAATGACGGGGTCTTTGCATTGCTTCTGGATTTTCTGCCGCTTCTGACCCGGGAAAACGTATCGGAGCCGATAATTCGTTTCTTTGAAATGCGCCTTTTGAAAGCCGCCGGTTTTGAGCCCGAGCTTGCGGCCTGCGTACGCTGCAAAACTCCCGTGGCCAACGGTTCCCCCTACTACTTTTTCCCGAAGGAAGGCGGCATTTTCTGCACCGCATGCGCAAGACCCCAACGCTACGACCAGAGCATCTCCGCAGGCGCCGTCCGCACGCTTCTTCTGGGAAAAGACATGGACCTGGAAAAAATGAAAATGATCTCGATGACGGAAAGTCTTGCATCCGAATCCCGCAGTATTCTCTGCGGCTTCATTTCCTACGTGCTGGGAAGGGAAGTCCAGTCTCTGAAAGTCCTGGAGCAGGTGCGCAGGTACTGTCCCTGACGGAGGTTTTTTTATGCGCCGACCGGAACTGCTGGCCCCCGCCGGCAACCTGGAGAAACTGCGCACCGCCCTGCTGTATGGGGCGGACGCCGTCTATGCCGGAGTTCCCGGCCTGAGCCTGCGGGGCGCGCCCGCCGAAATGTCGCTGGAGGATCTGGCCTCGGGTGTTTCCGAAGCGCACGCTCAAGGCATCCGGGTCTATGCCGCCGTCAACACGTTTGCCCGCAATGCCGATCTGAAGCAAGCCCGGCTGCATCTTCCGGATGTGGCCGCAACGGGGGTGGACGCGCTGATCGTCAGCGACCCGGGCCTGATCCGGCTGGCCCGAAGGACTGTTCCGCAGATTCCGCTTCATCTCAGCACACAAGCCAACACCACCAATGCCGACGCGGTCCGCTTCTGGCGTGACCTGGGCGTGAGCCGGATCATTCTCGCACGGGAGCTTCCCCTTGGGGAAGTGGAGGAAATCGCCTCGGCTCTCCCCGATGTGGAGCTGGAGATTTTCATCCACGGCGCAATGTGCATGGCCTATTCCGGACGCTGTTATCTGTCGGCCTGGCGAAACCGCAGGAGCGCCAACGAGGGAGACTGCACCCAACCCTGCCGCTGGGAGTACCGGCTTTCGGAATCCACCCGCCCGGAAGATCCTATTGTGGTGGAAGAAGACGAACGGTTCTCGTATCTTTTGAGTTCAAAAGATTTATGTCTGCTGGAGCATCTGCCCGAGGTCCTGGCGACCGGCGTCGCCGGCGTCAAGATTGAGGGAAGAATGAAATCCGCCTATTATGCAGCCGTCGTGACCCGAACCTACCGGCAGGCGCTTGACGCCCTTTGCCGTGACAAAGAAGCCTACCGCTGCGATCCGCGGTGGATCGAAGAGCTCAAAACCGTCTCTCACCGGGGCTACACGACCGGATTCGCCTTTGCCGAAGAAAAGATCAATGAATCCAGTCCGGATGTCAAAAACATTCAGACGCATGAACCGGCGGGGATGGTGGTCGGCTATGACGGCATCAGGAAACAAATGCGGATGGAAGTCCGCAATTTCCTGCAGGCGGGCGAAGAGATGGAATTGCTGCTTATGGAGGAAACCCTGCCCGTCTCCGCCCAGCCGATGACGGATGACCGGGGAAGCCCAATCGACCGGGCCCACGCGGGAAACCTCATTCGCGTTCCCCTTCCCTTCCCGGCGCCGACCGGCGCTCTGCTTCGGAAAAAAACCGTCGGGGCAAAAACGGAAGAGACAAAGCGCAAACCTTCTGAAAACGGCTGACGATCAGATCACTTCTTTTTCTTCTTTGCTGCGGGCTTTTTTGCGGCGGGCTTTTCCTCGGCGACGCAAATGCTTTTCTGCAGCGTATGATGATCCGTTACAAATTTAATTTTTTCCCAGGGTTCATTTTCGTAGGTGTGATGATCCAGAACCTTTCCCTTTTCGTCGTAATGGATCAGCTCTTTCACCCGCCATTTTTGATTCCTGCAATCAATCTCATCCACGCGGACATCATGTTCGTAGTAATGATACTTGATGGATTTCTTCGGGTTGTATTTCCTGACTTCTTCAACCATCTGCTTCCTGCAAGAATCCGTTACGACTCTGTAAACGTTAACGGTTGCCACATCGGAGGATCTGGTAATATTGGTTTTATTGTAATAGTTTTCTCCCATCTTGGTTTTTCCATAGCGCACCCATACCTTGCTGTCCGGAATGCTTCGCGCAATTTCGGGCAGTTTTTCGATGGCGGGAGCTGGAGGAGGCGGGGCAACGGGGGGTTTTTTCACAACGACCGGGGCCGGGGGAGTTTCTTTGAGTTTCGGCTCTTCTTTTTTGGTAACGGACGGACCTTTCGCGCAGCCCGCAAGCAGAAAAACGATCAGAAAAAAATATAAAACCAAATGGATCCTTTTCATGTCTGCTCCTTTCTTCATTCTTCCATGCCCCGGCCAATCCGGTCATCCCTCGTCCACGAGCGGCAATGAAAGCGGTCCTGATAAAATTGCTTGTGAAATTTAATACATTTATGATGATTTATCAAGGATCTCTCACATCCAGCCTGAAAAAAATGGTCCCCCGCCGGGTGCGCCAAACCCGGTTTCCCAATAAAGAAAGCCCCCCCGGCAAAACCGGGGGGGCCTCATTGGAACCGAAAGCCTTTCAGACGAAAGACTTCATCATCTGCTATTTCTTATAATCGACGGCCGCTTCCACGCGGCGATTCTTTGCGCGCCCCGCTTTGGTCTTGTTGGAAGCAACGGGTTTTTCCTGGCCGTATCCGACGGCGTTCAGACGCTGGGCGTCAATGCCGCCTTTTTCAACCATGTAATTCTTAACGGCTTCCGCGCGTTTCTGGGAAAGATTCTTATTGTACTCGGCCTTGCCCACATTGTCCGTATGGCCTTCGATGGTGAGATTCACGTCAGAATGTTCTTTCATGACACCAACCATGTGGTCGATATCCTTGGTGTAATTCTTTTTGATGGTGGCCTTGTCGAAATCAAACAGGACCTCCAGCGTAGCTCTTCCCATCTCATCGACTTCTTCGCGCACCTGAGTCCTGGGCTGGGGTCTCACGACTTCCTCGGTAACCACGGGGGCTGCCGCCGCGACGGCGGGTTTCGCCTCTTCAACTACCGGTGCGGCCTCCGCCTGGGGTTTTGCTTCTTCCATAACCGGCTCGGCTGCGGAAACAGGCGTTGCAACTGCTTTTTTGGCGCCTCCAAAAGCAAAATTCAAACCGAGAGATACGAGCATGTTGTTGTGAAGCTTTTCGATCGGCAGCACATGGCGAATGTCAAGGCGAAGCGCGAACCAATCCGACAGGAACCACTTCAAACCGTAGCCATAATCAAAAGCCAGCTTGTCTTTTTTGTAATTGTCGGTCCCGTAATCTGAATCATCCTCGAATACACCGTAGGAATAGTGAACGCCGCCAACACCGGCCGCCAGGAAAGGCACCAGCGCCTGATTCGGCAGAAGATTGAAAATAACCTCTGCGCCGTATCCCGTGAAATCCACATTCTGCTTGGGAGACCAGGCGTTGTTATCTGTCTTGGCATAATGGACAAAACCTTCGACGCCGAGATATTTGTTGAAATTGTAGCCAAGGCGCATCCCGACCAGCGGCATTGCCCTATCCATGTCTTCGTTGCCTTCAAACACATACATGCCCAAGGTCGGCGCAACCGTAAAAGACCCGGACCTCACCTGCGCGTTGCCTGCGGAGACCAGCAACATCACCAGCAGGACAACAACCAATGAAGCGAATTTTTTCATAATCTTTCTCCTTAAAATAAACGTATTTTGAATTGCACTCGAACTTTGTTTAATCAGGCCAACCCGCCCTTATTCCAAACAAACAATTAAAAACTTTCGAATTTACTGACACATTGTGACCAATGCTTCTATAATCAATCACTTAATGTATGTCAATATAATTTTTCATTTATATTTATCACCGAAAAACGCCTGATCCTTCCCGGTTTACCCTCCGGCCGGGTCTTTTGAAACAAATTGAATCAGCTGGATCATCACACCGTCGGGATCCCGGATAAAGGTCGTGAGGCGGTCCGGCCGGGGATGAAACGGATCCATCAGGACGCCGGCGCCTTTTTTGCGGGCTTGCTCCACTAATGCATGAATATCGTCCACGACCAGGCTGAAATGATTGAGACCGGTCATGGAAGAAGGATCTGATGGGGTGTCGCCGGGATTGGCCTGCTCAATCTCGATGGAAATGGTGTCATTTCCCACGAAATTGAATTGTTTTCCCCAGATTTCCACCCGATCGATCACTTCCAGACCCAGAATGTCCCGGTAAAATCGGACGGATGCCTCACTTTTGGCGGCTTTGATTCCGACATGATACCATTTCATATCAGCCTCCAAACTTTTCTTTTGCAAGTTTGAAACACTCGGAGGCCACATCAATGGTCCTGAGAATATCCGATTCCGTCATGGCCGCGCAGACAAACCAGTTGTGGTGCGGATGGAAAAAGATGCCGCGGCGGGCCGCCTCACCGCAGAAAAACCGGTTTTTTTCAAAAAGGGGATCGTCGGCAAAGGTCATGTAGGGCATGGCCGGGGGACCGGTGACGCTGACCTGCAGGCCCGCCGCGTTCGCGGCCTGGCGAAGGCCGTCCATGAGCTGCGTCCCCGTTTTGCGAATGTACTCGATGGCGCCTGAAGCCTGAATCTCGTCGATGCAGGCCAGCGCCGCGGCAAAGGGAACGCCCGAGAAGTAATGTGTGCCGGTAAAAAAAATGGTTTTCGCCGCATCCATCATTTCTTTGCGCGCGGCCGCCACGGAAATAGCGTATCCGTTGGCCATCGCCTTGCCGAAGCACTGGATATCGGCGTTGAATCCGTAATGCATGGAGCTTCCCGCCAGTTCAAGGCGGAAACCGCAGCGGACATCATCGACAAGGATCAGAAACCGGTGCTTTTTCGCCAGGGCGTTGACGGCGTCCACGAATTCCTTTGCCGGCAGCTCCTGGTCCCTCATGGAATCGTGCCGGTGCGGCGTCAGCATGATGCCGGCAACGGCGCCTTCGTGCTCCGAGACAACGCGCTCCAGGTCTTTGGCGTTGTTGTATTCAAAGTAATGGACGTGCGTCTTCCATTCTTCCGGAACCCCCTGGCCGTGGGGCTGACACCAGAAGTGGGATCCGTGGTAAGACCCGTGCGCCAGCAGAATGTCCTGCTTCCCGGTGAAAATCCGGGCCAGCGTGATTGCGTACGACGTCACATCGGAGCCGTTTTTTCCGAAAACGCACCAGTCCGCGCCATGGATCGTTCCTGCGATTTTTTTCGCCAGCGGAAGCCACAGATCGGACGGAAGCGTGAAGCAGTCCGCATTTTCCCACTGTTTTTTCGCCGCCGCGTCGATCTTCGGGTGCTTCAACCCCAGAAGATTGGTCCCGAATGAACACATGTAATCGATGTATTCGTTTCCGTCCACATCCCAGATCCGGCATCCCTCTCCGCGCCGAATAAAGGCGGGATAGGACCCGAAGGTGAGAAAGGCCGGGGTGCGGGGGCCGTAAATGCCGTTGGGAACGTATTGCTGCGCTTCCTCGAAAAGCCGGTACGATTCAGTGAACTTATAAAGCTTCATTGTAGCCTCCCATCATAAAATATACCGATTAAGCGCCTATTCCGCGCAAAATATAAGACAGCGATATTCCGAGGTAGGTTCCGATGACCCAGCCGATGATGCCGGTGATGACCCCGGAAAGCACGATTTCCTTGTTCTTCAAAGCCGAGGCGACCATCGGAACGAGCGGAGGCGAGCAAATTCCCGCAACGGAGGTGATGATCACGGTGTCCGCGTCGATCCTGAATATTTTCGCCAATGCCACATGCAGCGCAAGACAGACCAATATGGTGAATGTGACATAAACCAGCATGATCGGAGCAGTGGACACAAGACGGTTGAAGTCCGCCATGGAGCTTACCACAAGACAGAAGATCAGAATGAAATAATTGCCTGCCTGATAGGTCATTTTTATATTCCGGACTCGGGGAACAAACGAAAAAGCGATCCCCAGCGTGCATATGGCAAGGATGGCCGCGACAAAAGCAATGTCCTCATGCCACACAAGAAAAAACAAGCCTCCCGCCATAAAAATGAGCAGGGAAATTCCCAAAGCGCCCAGGAGCGGAACAAATGTTTTCTTTTCAAAAATGCCGGCATAAGAATCGAAATCCGGATTTTCGTCAGGCGACGCAAAGCCGGCCGGCCGGAAAGCGGGTAAAAATTTGAGCAAAATCCGCTGCCCGACGGTCATCAGAAAAAGCAAATAGACCGAGGATACGACAACGTCGGATGTGTGAGCGGCCAGGTACAGGGTCGAATCCGTGCGCAGTGCCGTGGCGATGGCGCCCAGGTTCACCGTGCCGCCCGTATAAAGCCCCACAAACATGCCGGCCAGTTTCCATGTTTCTTCACCCACCCGGCCGTGGAAAATAAAAAAACCCAAAACGGCCACCATCAGTATCGCCAGGGTCTGCAAGCCGAAGGAAAGGAGCGACTTGCCGGCAAGTCTGCTCCAGCGGCGTACGTCAATGGAGAAAAACATCAGCGGCAGAGCCAGGCTGATTGTAATCAGCATCAGGGGATTTTGAATGGAACCAAGATTCGCGGGAAGCACTCCGACATTGCCGATGACGATTCCGCAAATGTAACAGATCACGACGGCGCCGAGTTTGCTGCAGACAGCATTTTTCCTGGCCATATAAACGGCAAACACAGGAAATAAAAGATAAAAGATTACCAGCGCGATAATGGTCATCATGTCCCGATAAGTTTCATGAATACTGTAGAATTTGAGTCGAAGTATAAGAGATTGCAGCTTTTGTGTCAAAGGAATAATGACAACAAAGTCAGCCGCTCAGACCTTCAATGAATGCCAGGACGTTTTTCCCAAGGACGGCATGATTGTAGCCGCCTTCGAGAATGCCGAAGCAGCCGCCCTGATTGCGAAGGGCCGCTTCACGCACCAGCCTTCCCATGGTCGTGTAGTCCTCCGTCGCCAAAAGCCCTCCCCAGTCGGCTTCGTGATTGTCAAACCCGGCTGAAATGGCGATCATGTCCGCGTCGGTTTTTTCCAGAGCGTTCGCGACGGTTTTCAGGTACTCATTGCGGTCCAGTCCGCCGGGATTGAGGATGGTCACATACCCTGTCTTGCCGAGAATATTGATGTTGCCGTCGCCTACATGCAGGTCGAAATCCAGAATAAAGGCTTTTTGCAGTTTATTTTGCCGTTTGAGCGAGGTCAGGGCGATGGCCATGTTGTTGAAGTAGCAGAACCCCCAGGCGCTGTCGGACGAGGCATGATGCCCCGGAGGACGGATCACGGCAAAGCAAGGCTCGGACCGTCCGATTTCCGCGGCCCTGATCGCGCCGCCCGCGGCAAGCGCGGCGATGTCGTAAACGCCCTCGCGCCGGACCTGTGCGATGTGATTCGGCGTGTGCACGGCGCGGATCTCTTCTTCCGTGGCGGGCCGCGGCTCCACGTAGTCCACTTTCCCCGCCAGCGCGAATTCGATGGATTCGATCCTTCCGGGGTTGGATGCGGGGTCATACGAGTAAACCTGTTTGTATTCCTCCGAATAAACCACCTTCATGGGGCGACCTCCTTTCATGTCCGGCCCTCCACGGGAAACGCAAACCGGCTGACCAGCCAGGGCTCTTCCTCGCCGTTGTAAATTTTTTCTATCAGTTTAACCCGCCTGTTTTTCCCGATGAAGAGCAGCGTTGAAGAGCGCGTGCCGTAAACGGGGCTTTTGATAAACATCGTCGAGAGCAGCCTCTCCCACTCGAGGCCGATGCCCGTGTCCGGCAGATTCCGGTCGGGTGGCGCGGCCCGGTCCGAAAGAAGCTCAAACAGCGCCTCTTCCAGTTCTGTTCCTTTCTGGGCCAGGGCTTTCTTCAATAATTTTTTGCCGCGCCGAACCTTGGGCCAGGGCGCATCGAGGAGCTCGTTGCTCAAGCCGTAAATCCCGGGAGAAAGTTTTTGGATGTTCCCCCGGTTGGAATACACAAAGAGGTCCGCGCCGTCGCCCAAAAGAAGGTTAAACCCATTGTAAATGTCGGCTTTTTTGACAACATTCCGTAGATATTTTTCGGGGCCGGCAGATCCGGTCAGATACCGGCTGACCAGCTTGCCGCGGGACGGCGCGTCCGCTTTCCAGGAAGCGGGATCGCGATAATTGGTAATGGCGGCGAATTTGCCTTCTTTCGTGACGCCCAGCCATGTTCCTTTTTCTTTTAAATCCATCCCCGCCAGCATCTGCGGATGACTGTTCCAGAAATCCGCCGGCGCGGAAGGCCGGTCGTAGAATTCATCGCGGTTGGCCGCCAGGATCAGGCGGTATGCGGGATGCACATGATAGGCAAAAAGGATCAGGCACATAAGAATCCTCAGGCGGTTAGACTGAAGGCTGAAGACTGAAGGTCAAAAGGAACGGGCGCACAGCGCCCCTCAAAACAGCCTTTAGCCTATCGCCTTTAGCCTATTCAATATTTTCGTCATGACCTCCCCGGCCGGGGCGTCAATGCGAACGTCGGCGATGTGATCCTGTTCGGTTTCGCCCTTATTGATGATCACCAGATCAGCCCCCGCCTGCCTGGCATGAACCGGAACATAGGCGGCGGGGTAAACCACCAGCGACGAGCCGATCACGATCATCAAATCGCAGTCTTCCGCTTCCCGCATCGCCTGAGCCAGCGTCTGCTGAGGCAGGGCCTCCCCGAAGAAAATCACATCGGGCTTGAGGATGCCCCGGCAGTAATCGCAGGTCGGCACATCGTCGGAACCGGCATATTTTTCCTTGACCAGGGCAATCGGGTAGCTCTCACGGCAGTTCAGGCAAACCAGCCTCTGCATGTTGCCGTGCAATTCCCGGATCAGCGCGGGCGAACTCCCCGCCTTCTGATGCAGATTGTCCACATTCTGCGTGACTAAAGACAGCAGTTTGCCCATCTTCTCCAGCTCCACCACGGCATAATGAGCCGCGTTGGGCTGCGCGTCTTCCATCAGGCCGCCTTCCCGCAGGCGCTGCCACATTTTTTTGCGAGTTGCGTGAGATCCCAGAAATTTATCGATGGTGAAATCATCCGGATCGTACTTGGTCCAGAGCCCTCCGGGGCCGCGAAAATCAGGAATGCCGGATTCCGTGCTGATGCCCGCGCCGGTGAAAACGGCAATTTTTCCGGCTTTCGCCGCCAGCTTCGCAACTTGATCGATTTTTTGATCCATAAAAGACGGGCGCTCCTTTGATTAAAACGTTATGCAGTGTGAACAAAATACACCATCTGTCTCAAAAATCAAAAGAAAATCTCCCGTCCGGACCGTCTCAGAACAGCGTTTTTGCCGTATCCTCCATCATCTTCTTGAGGCCGGCGGCGTCGCCTGCGTCCATCAGGGCGCGAATCTTCCGCACGACGCGTGCGTAGGACGCCATGATCTTTTTCGTGCGGGGATTCCCGGCAAGAATGTCTGCGTAAAGCCCCGGCGTTTCGGTAAACACCTTTTGCACCATCTCCATTTTGGTTTTAAACATCGGCGTGGAAAACGGCTGCAGCTCCGAAAAAGGAATTCCAGCTTCGGCAACCGCCATGCCCAACGCGATGGTATTGAAATGGTTGAGGGCCTGAATGATCGACATCATCTTGTCATGCGCCTCGGGCGTTGTCTCCAGAACCGGATAACCGGCTTTTCCAAAAACGTCCTTCATCAAAACATGGCCGTCATCGCCCCGCCCCCGGCACAGAACGATGGGATGTCCGGCAGGCTCGTTGACCGACGGGCCGAACAGCGGATGGCAGCCGACGACATCCGCCTCGGAATGAGCGAGCATCAGCGCCACCGGCTCCGCTTTCAGCGACGTCAAATCCATCAGCAGCCGGCCTTTCTTCACTTTCGGTCCGACTTCCCGAATGACGTCCGCCGTCGCCGCAATCGGAACGGCAACCACCACCACGTCGCACCGGTCGGCCAGATCCGCCGCCGTGGTTTTGGTTTCTCTGCCCGCCACGCGAACGGCAAAGCCCTGCTCACGAAGCAGACCGGCCAGCCAGCGGCCCATGCCGTGCGTGCCGCCGATAATGCCCGCCGCCATTTTCTTCATCGGACACCCGCTTTCCGCCGAAGCCAGTGGTCCGCCAGCGCCAGCAGAACCATCGCTTCGCAAACCGGAACGATCCTCGGAATGACGCAAACATCGTGTCTGCCGACGACCTGAATCGAACGCTGCCGGCCGCTTTCGTCCACCGTCTGCTGCGGCAGTGCGATGGAGGGGATGGGTTTGCAGTACACCCGGAGGACAATGTCCTGGCCGGTGGTGATGCCCGCGAGGATTCCGCCCGCGGAATTTTTGACAAAGCCTTCGGCATCCATCGGATCGTTGACCTCGGACCCTTTTTTTGACGCGACTTCACAGCCGTCTCCCACTTCCACGGCCTTCACCGTTCCGATGCTCATCAGGGCTTTGGCCAGATCCGCGTCCATCTTGTCAAAAACCGGCTCCCCCAAACCGGCCGGGCATCCCCGGACAAGAATCTCCACAACGCCTCCCAGCGTATCCCCTTCCTTCCGAACGGCGGACAGTCGCTCCTCCATTGCCGCCGACGCCTGCGAATCCGGACAATACAGGGAGTTCTCCCGAACTTTTTCCAGCCAGTGCGGATCCTGCTTCAGAGCCTTCGAAGAAATCTCAATGCCGCCGATGCTGTGAGTATAGGCGGTCACTTCCATGCCGGCGGCCCGGACCACTTTCCGGGCCACGGCCCCCGCCGCAACGCGGGCGACGGTTTCGCGCCCCGAAGCACGACCTCCTCCCCGCCAGTCCCGCATGCCGTATTTTTTCCAGTACGTGTAGTCCCCGTGGCCGGGACGAAATACGTCTTTCAAATCCTCGTAGTGCGAAGATTGCGCGTCGGCATTTGCCACCAGAAGAGAAATCGGCGTGCCGGTGGTTTGACCCTCGAAAACGCCGGACAAAATTTCCACCCGGTCTTTTTCGGCGCGGGACGTGGAAGCCGCTGACGCGGAAGGCCTGCGGCGATCCAGCTCCCGCTGAATCTCTTCGACAGCCAGTTCGATCCCGGCCGGACAGCCGTCAATGACCGCGCCCAGCGCTGGGCCGTGCGACTCCCCCCACGTCGTTGTGCAAAACAAGGTTCCCCACGTATTGCCTGACATACATCCTCCAACAATCGTTATGGGATCGTCTTCTTTTTCAACGTTTTAATTTCGGAGACGATGCCCGCCTTCAAAAGCTGCCGGTTAATCTCTTCCGCCACCTGTACGATATTTTTGTTTCGAGTGTCCACCGTGTAATCGGCGGTTGCCTCGTAAAGGGGAGTGCGCTCTGCCAAAACGACGCGGGTCTCTTCGATCAGATCTCCCGCGGCGAGCGGCGGACGGCTGTTCGCGTGTTTCACATCGCGCCGCAGCCGCTCCACAACATCCGGCAGGTCCGCTTTCAGGTAAATCACGACGCCCGTTTTTTTCAGCAGCTTTCTGTTTTCATCTGTCAAAACCGCTCCTCCGCCGGTCGCCAGGACGCAAACCGTCGGCTCCTGAAGAGAAGCCAGTATTTGCGTTTCTCTCCGCCGGAATTCCTGCCAGCCTTTCAGCGCGACTATTTCCGCGATGGACATCCCCGCCGTTTTTTCTATAAGCCGGTCTGCGTCCACAAAGGGAATGCCGAGTTTTCGCGACAAAAGCCTGCCCACCGTGGATTTTCCGGACGCGCGGCAGCCAATCAGGATGATTTTCATAATTTGGCCAGCTCCCGCCAGAAACCCGGAAAAGATTTGTCCACGCATTTTTTGTCGGCGATTCTGATCCCCGGCGTAACCAGCCCCGCAACGGCAAAGCTCATCGCGATGCGGTGGTCGTTGTATGTTTCAATGTTCGCCGCGACAGGCGAGCCGCCCTCGATCGTCAAACCATCCGGCCGTTCGGACGCGGCGATCCCCATCCGGCCAAGCTCGCTTGCCATCGCAGCCAGGCGGTTGCTTTCCTTGATTCTCAGATGGGCGGCATTGGTAATCACCGTTTTCCCCCTGCGATGCGCCGCCAGAATTCCGACCGTCGGCACCATGTCCGGCATATTTCCCATGTCCAGCGTCACATCGCCCGCGGCAAGGCCGCCGGGCGCGTCGACTTCCACCCACGCCTCACCGCTTTCGATTCGGCAGCCCAGTTTCTCCAGAACGTCCAGCAGGCCGATGTCCCCCTGGGCGGAGTCCCGGCGAATGCCGTAAACGCGGACCGGCCTTCTCAAAAGGGCTGCCGCCAGGAAAAAATAGGAGGCGCTGGAGGCATCTCCTTCCACATCGTAAATCCGTCCCGAATAAATCGGCTGCGTTCCGACCCTGTATAGTTGGCGGTCTGTTTGCGTAATTTTCGCGCCGAAATCCTTCATGACGCCGACGGTTAAATCAATGTAGGGCGCGGAAACGATATTTCCCGTGAGGGAAAGTTCGATCCCCTTGGCTGTGCAGGGAGCGCAAAGCAAAAGCGCTGAAACATATTGGGAGCTCTCGATGTCCGTCAGTGCAATTTGCCCGCCCTTCAGTCCGTTGGCCGATACCGTCACCGGCGGACAATTATTTCGACAGTTGATTTTCACGCCCATGTCCTTCAGAGCATCCACCAGAGGGCCAACCGGCCTTTCCAGCAGACGCGGCTCCCCGGTCAGAACATACATACCGCGTCCCAGACAAACCAGCGCCGTTAAAAACCGCAGCGCCGTGCCGTTGTTTCCCAAAAATATTTCACGGTCCGGATTGGCAATCACTCCGCCGGTTCCGATAACCCTTATGCCGCTTACATCCTGTTCCAGCCTCGCACCCAGCAGCTTCAGACCTTCCATCAGGCGCAGGGTGTCCTCCGCAAT
The DNA here is from genome assembly GCA_028693285.1 of Smithellaceae bacterium. Classification (GTDB taxonomy): domain Bacteria; phylum Desulfobacterota; class Syntrophia; order Syntrophales; family Smithellaceae; genus UBA8904. The sequence goes on along the minus strand of JAQUVQ010000020.1, from coordinate 9,729 downwards.
GAGAGCGCCCCGGAGCAACGACTCTCCAGTGGCCAGCGCGGCGGCAATCAAAGCCCGCTGCGTCAGACTCTTTGATCCGGGCACCTCCACGCTTGAAACATTTTCCGGCAGGTTTGTTTTAGAATTCATGCCTCATCAACCTTTCCCTGACTGCGTTTCTCATCACGGCCAGGGGAGCTTTTCTGCCCGTCCATAAGTTCAACTGCCGCGCTCCCTGGCGGACAAACATCTCCAGCCCGGGGACAACCCTGCACCCTTTCGCCTCCGCATCGCGAATCAATCCGGTCTTCAGGGGGTTATAAATGACATCCGCCACGATACGGAAGCCGTTCAGGATGGACGAATCGACCGGCGATGAATGAGAATCCGGAAACATGCCCACCGGCGTTGTATTGATGAGGCCGAAAGCCCGGACTTTGCCGATTTCCATCAAGGGATAAAACGGACAATCGAACCGGTCGGCCAGTTTCCTGCCCTTCTCCGGCGTCCGATTCACAATGATCGGCCGTCCGCCTTCTTTTGTAATTCCATACGCGGCGGCCCGCGCTGTTCCGCCCGCCCCCAGAATGATAAATTTTTTGCCCTTCAGCTGCGTTTCCTCACGCAACGCATCCATCAGGGCAGACCAGTCGGTATTATGGCCAATCAGGCGGCCGTGATCATTCACGATCGTGTTGACCGCTCCCACGGCTGCCGCATCCGCGTCGATTTCGTCCAGAAAGTCCATAACCGCCGTTTTGAACGGAATCGTAACCGATGCCCCCTGTATGTTCATTGCCCGAATGCCGGCTACAGCGGCGGCCAGATCGGTGACGCAAAAGGCACTGTAAGAAGCGTTGATGCCCATTGTCCGGAAAGCCGCCTGATGCATCAACGGCGACAAACTCTGGCGAACGGGGTTTCCCAGAAGAACAAAATGGAGATCCCCCTGCGGCGGCTCAAAAAATCGTTGACGGCCGGACAAAAGTTTCTGAAAAGCCCTCATCTCCCTGAGCGTCAACTGGCCGGGCGCGGAGGGCCGTCCGCCCGGCAAGACGGCGAAGCCCAGGAAGCTTCCCCGCGACGGCGCCAGAATCCGGCTGATCTGACCCTTCTCGCCCATGCACATGGCGATGATTTCCCGCCCCTGATCTTTCGCGTAATCCATCAGGCTCAGTACGGCGGCGTTATCAGACAGGCTTCGGGCATACGGGACCATCTTCACGATATCTGCGCCGGCCTGCACACAGGCATCAAATATTTTCTTCAACCCGTTTAGCGACGGGGTTTTGAACGGGTCGTGCCAGGAAACGATCAGCCGCGCGGGATTTGGCCGCTTGTGGCACAGGGATCGCATTCTGGAGATGGCTCTTGCCCCTTCCGCAAGCTCGATATCAATGAAATCCGCGCCGGATAAAACAGCCTTTTCAAGCAGTTTCATTTTGGCCGCTCCGGTTCTTTCTTTCGCGGGAAGGGCCGGGAGGTTTTCCTGTGCAAGCAAAAACTCTTCTCTCCTGCGGCACGTCACGATGACTTTGACGCCTGCGGACGCGCGCCTTGCTGCGCTGATCAACTCCGACACGTCTCCGTCCGCGATCCAATCCATGCGCAATTCGATCACGTCGGCCAGGACGGCGCTTTTTGCCGCCGCCCGGAGAGCTTCCCGCTGCGTCGGTTCCATGACGGGTATGCAGATCATTTTTCACTCTTGGCCCGCGGATAGGACCCCAGTGTTTTCAGATATACGGTTTTGTTTTTCAATTCCTTGAGGCAGTTTTTCACCGACCGGTCCTGCAGATGACCGATCATATCCACAAAAAAGAAATATTCCCACAGCCTTTCCTTCACTGGATGCGACTCGATCTTGGCCAGATTGATCTTTCGCTTCGCGAAACACGCCAGCGCCCGGTGCAGCGCCCCGGGAACATCCGGCGCGGCGAAAATAATCGAGGTTTTGTCATCGCCGGCAGGCGCTGTCTCGCCCCGGCCGATCACCAGAAAACGCGTCGTGTTGGAGGAATGGTCCTCGATGCTTCGCGCGAGCAGGTTCAAACCGTAGGCGGAAGCCGCAGGCTCACTTCCGATGGCTGCCGCCGTTTTTTTCCCCCGCACCATTTGAACGGCGGCCGTTGTGCTTTCCATTTCACCCGTTGCGGCGTCGGGCAGATGCGCGCGAAGCCAAGACCGGCACTGCGCCAGCGCCTGCGGATGCGAATAGACCTTTTGGATGCCTTTCAGGCTTTTCGCTTGTGAAATCAGGCACTGGCTGATGCGCAGATCAATCTCCGCCTGAAGGGCAAGCGGCGTCAGCACCAGCCGGTCCAGCGTGACATTGACTGAACCTTCCAGTGAATTTTCCACGGGAACGACGCCCCATTCCACCTCTCCCTTTTCCACTTCATCGAAAACCCGCGCAATGTCCTGCTGCGGAAAGAATTGGCAGGAGGAGCCGAAATGCAAAAGCGAAGCCTGATGGCTGAAAGACGCCTCCGGCCCCAGGTAGGCGACGCGCGTTGGCCTCTGCAAATCGCGGGAGGCCGAGAGGATCTCCCGGAAAATGGACGTGACCTGACTGTCCGACAGCGGGCCGCCGTTCAGTTCACGCAGGTACCGGATCACTTTGGCTTCCTGCGCCGGATCGTAAACCGAAAAACCGGCCTGCCCCTTCACCCGGCCAATCTTCATGGATATTTCCGAGCGTTCATTGAGAAGCCGGACAATATCCCGATCCTTTTTTCTCATCTCTTCCCTTAGGCTCTCCAGCGGTTTCTTCATGCTTTCATGTCCTCCAGAACGCCGCGGATCGTTTCGTCCTCGATGCCGCCGTTGACAAACGGCATGCCGATTTTCCGGATCAGGACAAAATGGACCACATTATTTCTTTTCTTTTTGTCCATCTTGAGGCCGTCCATGACAGCTTTCGCATCAAGGGAAGGATCGATTCTCACGGGAAGCCCCGCGCCGGCAATGACCTTTTCTACCCGTTTTTCGTCGCTTTCCGGCAGATATTTCATTTTGACCGACAGCCGGGCCGCCGCAATCATGCCCAGCGCCACGCCTTCGCCATGCGACAGCGTGTAACCGGAGGCGGTCTCCAGGGCATGCCCCAGCGTGTGGCCGAAATTCAGGATTCTTCTCAGCCCCTGCTCCCGCTCATCCATCTCGACGATCGATTTCTTGATCCGGCAGCAGGTTTCGACCAGAGCCGACAGCCGCTCCGGATCCCTGTGCCTGACCGATTCCATATCCTCTTCCAGACGCTGAAACAATTTTTCATCGTCAATGATGCCGTACTTGATGATTTCGGCCAGACCGTTGGCGAATTCCCGCTCCGGCAGCGTATCAAGAAACCGCAAATCCGCAAACACCGCCCTCGGCTGATAAAAAGTCCCGAGCAGGTTCTTCCCCTGCGGAAGATCCACCGCCGTTTTCCCGCCGATGGCGCTGTCCACCTGACCGACCAGCGTCGTCGGAATCTGAACATACGGGACCGACCGCATATAGACCGACGCGACAAAGCCCGTCAGGTCGCCCACCACGCCGCCGCCCAGCGCGATCAGCAGCGTCCCCCGGTCGGCGCCCGCTTCCAGAAGACGTCCGGCGAGATCCATCGCGGCCGCAATCGTCTTGGAAGCTTCTCCCGCCGGAATTTCCAGAAGGAAGGCGTTCAATCCTGCGCCGGACATGGCTTCCAGCAGCGCTTTCCCATACAGGCGATTCACATGATGGTCTGTAATGATTCCATAGCGCGAAGCCTTGTGGTTTTTCGCGAGCAGCAGAACCATCCGGTCCAGAATATTCCGTCCGATGCGAATTTCATGGGACGATTGTGCTTTTTTATCCAAATGAACTTTCAGCGTTTTCATATCCACTCCAGTGCATCATCCGCGCATGGCTTTCTCAAGGGCCCGCACGTCGTCCATTAACTGATAGAATTTTTCCGGTTTGAGCGATTGCGCCCCGTCGGAAACCGCTTTTTCCGGCTCGGGATGCACCTCCACAATGATGCCGTCCGCGCCTACGGCCAGCGCCGCGCGGGAAAGAGGAATTACATATTTCCAGTTGCCCGCCGCGTGGCTGGGATCGATCACCACCGGCAGATGCGTAAGATTCTTTAGCACCGGCACGGCGCTGATGTCCAGCGTGTTGCGCGTTGCCGTTTCGAACGTGCGGATGCCGCGCTCGCAGAGGACCACATTGGGATTGCCGGAAGAAAGGATATACTCCGCGGACATGAGCAGCTCCTCGATGGTCGTCATCATTCCCCTTTTCAGAAGAACAGGTTTCCTCGCGTGGCCGACTTTTTTGAGCAGCGCGAAATTCTGGACATTGCGCGCGCCGATTTGCAGCATGTCCGCATAGGATTCCACCAGGTCCACATCCGCCGGATTGACCACTTCCGTCACCGTCGGCAGGCCGGTTTTTCCGCTCACGGACTCCAGGACTTTCAATCCTTCCTCCTCCATGCCCTGGAAGCTGTAAGGAGACGTGCGCGGCTTGAAGGCGCCGCCTCTCAAAATCCGGCCGCCGCCTTTTTTAACGACATAGGCGCTTTCCAGAAGCTGTTCTTCGCTCTCGATGGCGCAGGGCCCCGCCATGACCACGAATTCCGGTCCGCCGATCTCTACGCCGCCCACTCGGACCACGCTGTCTTCTTCGTGAAATTCCCGGCTGGCCAGTTTGTAAGGCTTCAAAATCGGCATGGTTTTTTCAACGCCCGGCAGGTTTTCCGCATACTTCAGCGCGGCTTTGTCGCGCTGATCCCCGACCGCCCCGATAATGGTTCGTTCCACGCCGCTGGACGGATGCGCCTTGTATCCGACCGACTCAATCCAGGCGATCACATTCTCGATCTGCTTTTCCGTTGCGCGGCTCTTCATGACAATAATCATACATCCCCCTTGAAAAAAAAGGCCATGGCTTTTGCCGCCATGGCCTTAAAAACAGAAAAGCCATGGGCGGCTCTCATTCGATCCACCCATGGCTGTTTTGGTTTTGTTACCTTACCAAGTCCTTCCCAGCGACAGGCAGACCGACGCACCGTAATAAAACCAGTAGCCAAAAGAATTGCTGTTTGCGTTCATCTGTCTGTTCATTGAAAAAACCGTCCTTTTCTTTCGTAGCCCTATAAACGAGCGCTCCGGGCTTGTCAAGAAAATTTTTATTTATGATTATCCCTCAGGCGCAGCGCCTCATCAAAGGCATGTTTCAGTCTCGCGGTTGCATCAGCCGGATTCCCGGCCGAGCAGATGGCCGAAACAACAGCCAGGCAATCGGCGCCGGCTTCGGCCACTTCCCGGGCATTGATCTGGCTGATTCCCCCGATGGCCACCAGGGGGTGACGGCTGAACGCCTTGATTTTTCTGAGCCCTTCAAGTCCCCATGGTTCCTTTGTATCGGTTTTGGTCGGCGTGGCAAACACGGGGCTGACCCCCAGGTAATCGACATCCAGATCGCGGCTGGCTTCGACGTCCGCCCAGGTTTCCACGGAAAGGCCGATGATCGCTTTCGGCCCCATCAGGCGGCGGGCTGTTTCGTACGGCATGTCCTCCTGACCGACATGAATGCCGTCCGCGCCGCAGGCCAGCGCTACATCGATCCGGTCATTGATCATCAGGGGAACCCTGTGAGGCGCAAGGATGTTCTTTACGGCAAGGGCTTCCTCCACGAAAGCGCGCGTGGGCAAGTCCTTTTCCCGCAGCTGGACACAGGACGCGCCGCCCTGAACAGCCATTCGAACTACCTCCAGCAGAGATCTGCCGCGGCATAATCCGCGGTCCGTCACCAGATAGATGCCGCGCATGGCTAGCCCTCCACTTTCAGGCGGCGCTCAATGTCCTCTTTGGCCAAACGGTAAAGCGCATCGATAAAATGCATCTGGAGTGAGCCGGGTCCGGAGGATTGTTCGGCGGCGATCTCTCCGGCAATGCCCATGACCGCCATGGCTTTGGCCGCCGCTGTCAGCGGATCCTGATCCACCGACGCAAAAGCGCCGCAAAGCGCGCTGGCCGTGCAGCCCAGCCCCGTGACTTTCGGCATCATCGGATGGCCGTTGGCTACTTTTACCAGACGCTTCCCTTCTACGATATAGTCCACGGCGCCGCTGACGCAAACCGCGCACTGAGAGGCATCGGCAATGCTTTGCGCGGCGTGGAGTGCCTCGTCGGATGCGGCGGTGCTGTCCACCCCCTTCGTTTTCAGACGGTCATCCGTCAGCGCAAGAATTTCCGATGCATTGCCCCGGATAATGGTCGGCCGGCCGGCGAGGATCAGATCACGAACGGTGCCGGTTCTGTAAGGCGTCGCCCCTGCGCCGACCGGATCGATCACCACGGGAACACCTTTGGAAACCGCTTTCGCAGACGCCTTGAACATGCCGCGCACCCAGGAGGGGCTGATCGTCCCGATGTTGATCACCAGCGCGGAGGCGATCGCCGCCATGTCTTCCACTTCCTCCTCCGCATGGATCATGACCGGCGACGCGCCGATCGCCAAAAGCGCATTGGCCGTGTTGTTCATGACCACGTAATTGGTGATGTTGTGGATCAACGGGCTTTTGGCCCGGATTTCTTCAACGGATTGATAAATGTCCGATGCCGACAATTTCATACCTCATCTCCTTGTTTCCATTTCATTAAAAAGCCCCTTCTCCACCGCGGGAGAAAGGGCCTAAAGGGTTGCTCTTTTCTCCCTCCGCCGGCATTATCCGGATCAGGTTCAACGGGTATAATCTCAGACAAGGCCAAAGACCCTGACACCCCAATGTGTTTCGCTTACCAGCCTCTCCCGTATTTGTCAATACATCACCCATGTCCCAAAATCCCCTTGACATACACTAGTTCGTTTAATATAGTTTTCCGCAAAATAGAAGTTCTTATCAATTCTCCATATGAAAATTTTTAGGAGGCACTCTGATGGCTGCACGTCGACAGATCCTCGTTTTTTTTCAGATCATCGTCTTACTGATGATGGGGGGAATAATTTCGGCATGTCATCACAAAAACACCGATTCCGCCGGCATCAGCGTCGATCAATTCACGGCTGAATTGAAGATGGACGGCTTTGAAGTTGCCCAAGGCTATTTCCAGCTGTGGAGGATCGAGGACTGCCCGGAATCCTTTGACGTGATGGGAACCTGCTATTTCAATAATCCCACCGCGCCTTATGTGATGTCGGTTTTACCTTTCTGGCCGGACGAGTACATTGACCCGGCAACCAAAAACGCTTTTGGCTCGACCAAGTTGGGATGCAGTACAAGCTTCCGTTTTGACCCGAATGAAGCAATTGTCATTTTCGGATTCCTGCCTCCGAAGGCCGTCTATTTCGGGTTGCAGAGCTACCTGTTCACCCGCAAAGACGCCTATAAAACAGACAACGATACGTACAATTTTATCAACCGGATCGGCGCCAAAGACGTTTTCTTCCACACGGTCCCTGGCCGTCCCGCGCAGGACCGCATTTTAACTTTCGACAGCCTGAGCGACAGCAAAAACAACGTGGTCATTGAAAGGCAGTCAGACGGAAGCTTCGGTCAGTTCCGGTACTTCATCATCACGCCCGACCGGTATATGGATCAGAAGATCCGACGAATCCTGCACAATCTTTCGGTTGCTGATCAAGACATCTTTACCGAGGGCATACCCGCGAACATGAGGATTGGTCTTGGTGAAGACGCCGACGATTTCGTTTCGGGAATTCGTTACTCTCTCCCGGAAGACGGCGGCAAGGAGGGCACTCCCTCGGATATCTGGAGGAACAATCCACCGCTGTCAATTCTGCGGATCCGCACCTCACAACCACACCCGCCTCAGCCTTATCCGGCATGGGAGGACAACAGTCCCGAACCGAGAAAGGCGGTATCCGAAGCGGACCTCAAGGACGATCTCAACTTGCTCGTGCAGAAAGTCAGCCAGGCATGGGGGCAGCCATGCATTGATACTGCCGGTTGCTCAGACAAGGCCAGGTCTTTTATCGACACGCAATCGTCCCCGTTCAATCTGGTTGGACCGCTGTGCGACAACATTGGGATGGACTGTCTCGCGGACACGCAGGACGCAACTTACCAATTCAGCGGCGGCTATGAGTTTGACAACGGCGAAGTCTATGCGGTGATTGGAACCCTGGGTACGGCGACCGGAAACGCAAGCTACGTCAGCCTGGGGGTCAACAACTTCCGCCTAAGGCTGGGCGCAGAGAATGTCGACGGCTCGAAGCTCGAGGGCAGCGTGAAGCCGGAGTGGTACCCGGGAGTCAATAACTTGAATAAGCTCTACATCTACTATTTTACCCGCAACTGTGAAGACGAGAAAGTGCAAGAGCTGACCCACGGCTTCTGCTTGTCCGTGAAAGATACGGAGCTCGTGGTTCCGCCCGGTGACAAGGTTTCGCTCGTCGAGCGCGATTACATGGCCCCGGGGACACAGCGGGGGCCTAACTCGAAGCTTACTCTACCTTCCATGGTGCTCATACTTCAGAAGCCCGGACAATAAAAAAACTCTTATGGATAACAGCTAAACAGGAACAACAGCGTCCATCCATTTCCAGGCTGTTGCCTTCAATACAATTGAGGATCTCTTTTTCAGGAAATGATTCCTACGGTCAAGATGCGCCTTCCACGATGGCGATTTCAATGAACCTCGCCAAGAACGAGCTTTGCGAAGTTCGAAGCGTAAGTTGAATTGTCCCAGGAGCGAAGCGACGCGGGGCTTCCGGTGTGAAATCGTAGAGTTCGTAAGCCAGTTGATCTTTCCGTTGAACCATCCTATCGATCCGGTGATGGTTCAGTTATGGCATATAATTGATTTTTCGGCCCGCAGCATTCTTATAAATGACAATATTCATGGAATGAGCCCCCGAATAATCTTTTCATGAAAGTTTTTGACAGGTCGTTTAACCGGTGCTATTATCAGCATCGTTGAAAGATCGTAGAGGAGGGTTTTATGCAGACCAATATCAAATATTCGGAAGACGTCGTTCCGATCACCGATCTGAAGATCAATCCGGGACGGATTGTCAATCAGGTGGATAAAACCCGTCGGCCTGTGCTCTTGACCAGCCGTGGACGGGGTGTCGCCGTGGTGCAATCGGTAAAAGATTATGAGGAAAGGACGGAGGAACAGGGATTCCTGCGCGCCGTCGTTCGCGGCCTGATGGATATTGAAGAGGGTCGGGAAATCAGCCTCAATGAAGTTAAAAAACGGCTGGGACTAAAGTAGCCATGCCCGAAAAAAAGAGAACCATTACTTTTGCGGCGTCGGCCTTTGATGATCTTGAAGGCATCCGCGCATGGTATCAAGAGCGGCAAGTGCCGGACGTCGGCAACAAACTGCTGGGTGAAATTATTTTTCAAATGGAAAAGCTTGCCGATTTTCCGGAAAGCGGACGCATTGTGCCGGAATTCGGCATTGCCAATTTAAGAGAAATTATCCATCCACCCTTTCGGATTGTTTACCGCCTTGATGGTCATAAAATCAGAATTATCCGCGTCTGGCGCAGTGAAAGACTCTTAAAAATTCCGTAAAAGAAATTGCGGTAAAGCCGTTATTTTGCGGATTGATCGGGGATCAATCCCTACAACAAATTTCCTGTTGGGCGGGTTCCCCGAACACTCCGCATATATTATCGCCCCTCGACAATTTTAATTTCGTCTTCCGTCAGGCCGTAGAGTTCATAAACCAGTTTGTCGATTTGCTTGTCGGTTGCGTCGATCCGGCGCTGGAGCAGCGTTTGCTCATGGCCGGTTTTGGCTTC
>JAQUVQ010000070.1 GCA_028693285.1 Smithellaceae bacterium | reverse complement strand
CGGGAGCAGACGATTCAGCTTCTGGAGCCGGGGGACCCTTTCGGCCTGTGCACCGCGTTTGCCACGGATGCTTTCCCGGCCAGCGCCATGGCGATGGAACCTAGCGGCGTTCTGCTGATTCCCGGAACGCTGGTCGAGGCCGTGGCCCTGAAGGAGCCCAGACTCCTTCTCAACATCATTCAGATTCTGTCCCGCCGGCTGCAGCATTCCATGGCGCTCATCGAATCGCTGGCGTTGAAGGAAATTCCCGCCCGGCTCGCCTCGTTTGTGCTGCATTCCCTGTTGCAGCGTCCGGAAGGCGCAGCCCGGCTGGATCTGGTGATCACCCAGCGCGAGCTGGCCAAGATCCTCGGGGCCACGCCGGAAGCGCTTTCACGCGCCCTGCGCAAGATGACGGATGAAGGCATTCTCCGCGCGTCGGGACGGACGATTCACGTTCTGAATCGAAGTGCCCTGCAACGTCTGGCCGAAGGAGAATAGCGACACGCTGATGCCAAAGACGGCTTTTCTGTAAGGGATAAGAGCCCTGAAGAGAACATTGAACTGGCAATTTTGAACCCGGACATGGTATACTTTACACGACGTAAAGACGAAACGGTTTTGACGATACGCTCATCCCGAGCGCGGGTTGACAAGGAGGAAATCGCATGAAAAGAATATTTTTGCCCCAATTCGTCATTCTTGCATTGTTCATCGTTTTGCTCCCGGCCGCGGGTCTGGCGAGGGACATTACCCCGATTGTTTCCACCGACTGGCTTTTGACCAATCTGAAAAACCCCAAACTCGTTGTTCTGGATATCCGCCGCGTGGAAGACTACCGCGAAGGCCACATTCCCGGGGCGCTGAACGCTTTTTATGGCGCCTGGGCCTACATGAAGGACGGCCTGTACGCGTCGCTGCCGGAGAAAGACGAAATTGACGATACGATCAGTTACATGGGTATCAATTTTGACCGTTGGGTCGTTGTCACAGGATGTATGGACACGCCACGCCTCAGCTATCAGAGCGCCCGCGTCGCCTGTACGCTGCAATACGCCGGCATCAAAAATGTCGCGCTTCTGGACGGAGGCACCAACAAGTGGATTGCGGAAAAAAAGCCCCTCTCCACCCGCGTGGAAAAGCGCAAGGCCGGCAAATTCAAGGGAAAATATACCTCGGAAAAATTTGCCGACAAAAACTATGTCAAAGAGAGGCTGGGCAAACTCATCCTCCTGGACCTTCGGGAACGCGAATTTTTTACGGGGGAGAAAAAGATGGACTGCGTTCCCATGAGGGGGCACATTCCCGGCGCATTCAATATGCCGACCTCCTGCGCTTTCAATGAGGACAGGACCTTTAAAACGAAAGAAGAATTGACCGCCATCGCCGAAGCGGCCGCGGGCAAGGATCTAAACGCCGAGATTGTCACTTACTGCGACGCGGGCCAGTGCTGCCCGACCTGGTCGTATCTTCTGACGGAAGTGCTGGGGTACACAAACGTCCGGCTTTACATCGGATCGATGCAGGAGTGGATGCAGGATCCGAAGGCGCCGGTGGAGCGCTGATCCACGCCCCCGATGAATCCGTTTGACAGGCTGAAGCTGATTTGTTACATCTTGCTCCACTCTTCTCTTGAGGAGGTGTTGTGAAAAACCGACGAACATTCCTGCTGGCTTTCCTTGCCGTTCTGATCGCAGCGCTTTACGGAACCGCGGTCTTTGCCGCCACCCCCAATAAATGCATTCAGTGCCATACGAATGACGCGCTGATGAAGTCTCTGCACAAGCCGCCCGTTTTGCCCAAAAGCGATGGCGAGGGGTGAGCGGGTGCCCCTCCGCCAGTTCGGCCGGAAGAAATGTACAAAGGATATGTGGTGGACAAGGCCCTGCTGGACAAAGATCCCCATTTCAAGGCAGGCTGCGTCCTTTGCCACGCGGGAAACGACGGGGAGCTCGGCAAGGAAAAAGCCCACCTCGGAATGCTGAAAAAGCCCTCGGACAATCTGCGTTCCTGCGGGGTTTGCCATAAAAAGGTTGCCGCCAACTACGTCAAGTCGCTGCACTACACGACGATCGGCCAGCGGACGGGCGTCATGTCGCGGTTCTCCGCCGCGGAGTTGAAAACGTTTGACGAAAAGGTTTTTGAAAAATCCTGCCGAAGCTGCCATGCTTCCTGCGGCGACTGCCACGTGAAGGGCGCGCCGGTCGGCGGGATCAGCATCGGTCTCGTCGCAAAGCACAAATTCGTTAAAAAGGACGAGGGCAAAACCTGCGCGTTTTGCCACGGCGGCCGAGTCTATCCCGAATACACGGGGGATTACGGCGGCGCTCCGGATGTTCATTACCAGAAGGGCATGCTGTGCATGGACTGCCACAAGAAGGAAGAATTCCATGGCGACGGTACGGCCTACAAGTCCAAAAATGAAATTCCGCAGCGCCCGGCCTGCAAGAGCTGCCACCCGAACGGCAAGGAAGCCAAAATGGAAACGCAGGTTGCGCATCGTCAGCATGAGGGCAAAGTGTCCTGCTACGGCTGCCATTCCGGGTCGGCTTACCGCAACTGCAACGACTGCCACGGCGGTCATGCCGCGGCCAGCCCCGGCATGATTCTGGGTCGCAGCCCGCGGGACAAAAAAGTCCTGACGACACTGCGATTGATTCCCACCGTCCGCGATACGTTCGCTCCGGCGGGCATCAAAATGGAGCATTTCGACGCGGTGCCCAACTACTGGGATACGCCCGCGCATAACATCAAAAAGCGGACGGACCGGACCCGCAAATGCGACGCCTGCCACGTGGATCGCAAGAACTTCCTGACCAAAGAAACGATGATCAAGAACGGCGCCAAAGCCAATGAAGATTTGATTTTTGTGCCGAAAGCCATTAAAAATTAGGAGGAGCGCACTCTATTTTTAGCCCACAACAAAAGAAAAAAATGTAGGGCGTACCTTCAGGTGCGCCAAATGAACCTTGCAAAAAAGCAGGGCGGGTCTTTTGACCCGCTCTGCTTTTTTTCGTTGCTCATTGCCCGTCGCTTGAAAATGGGTCTCGTTTTTAATATTCAGAGAAGCTTGATTTCAAAAAAATGAAGTTTTCCCCGCAGGAGGGCTTCCACGCGCTCCCGGTCGGCTGCGTGAAAGCGCAGGCAGATGCCGCAATCGGAACTGAGGTGGCGAGGCACGTGGATCAATTTGCAGCCGATGCCTGAGCCTTTGACGATTTTTTCCGCGCCCAGCGCGTGGCTTACGGATTCAAAAAGAACTACGGCGAAATCGTTTCCTGTCGTCACGAGCCGGGTTTCCCCTTCCGCTTGACAAGTTCCCGCAGCGCCTCGCAGGCATCGTCCACCTCCTGCTGCGTATTGAAAAATCCGAAGCTGAAGCGGACCGTTCCCCGAGGAAAGGTGCCGATCGTCCGGTGGGCCGACGGCGCACAGTGAAGCCCCGGCCGGCAGAGGATTCCCCGCTGTTCCTCGAAATAATCGGCGGCGTCCGAAGACGTGACGTTTTTAATATTGAACGATACGACGGCGGTTTGCCGGGATGCGTCCTGCGGGCCGTAAAGAATCACTTCATCCCGCAAGTCCTGAAGTCCGGCGAGGAAACGGGAGGCAAGCTCCTCTTCCCTGGCGCGCACGGCCTCTACGGTTTGTTCCAGAACAAAGGAAACACCCGCACCCAAACCGGCGATTCCGATCGTGTTGGGCGTGCCGCTCTCATACCGGTCCGGCATAAATTCCGGCTGCTCCTCAAATTCGGAGCGGCTGCCCGTTCCGCCCATCATCAGCGGCGCGATTCTTTGATCCAGCCCCTCGCGGATATAGAGCCCGCCCGTGCCCTGCGGGCCGAACAGAGATTTATGCCCGGTAAACGCCAGCAGATCGATGTTCATTTTTTCAACATCGATCGGCAAAGCGCCGGCCGTCTGGGCGGCATCGACGCAAAACATCACGTCCGGTCTGTCCTGCAGGAGCTCGCCTATGGCCTCAACCGGCAGAATCGTCCCCGTCACATTGGATGCGTGCGTCACCACGACTATTCGGGTGTTTTTCCGCAGGACTTTTTTTAGATCTTCCGGGTCCATTTCCCCGCGGGGCGAACAGGGGACGACCGACAATTCGACGCCGCGCCCTTCAAGAAACCGCAGCGGACGCATGACGGAATTATGCTCCATGCCGGACGTGATTACGTGATCGCCCGGCCGAAGCCCTCCCTGCAAGGCGATGTTGAGCGCTTCCGTGGAGTTTTTCGTCAAAACGATGCGCAGCGGGTCTTCAACATGGAAAAGAAGCGCCAGGCTTTCGCGCGCCTCGCAAATAATGCGGCCGGCGTCAATTGAAAGCCCGTGGCCGGAGCGTCCCGGATTGGCGCCGACGTTCCGCTGATAGGCCGTCATCGCCGACAGCATCGCTTCCGGTTTCGGAAACGATGTTGCGGCGTTGTCCAGATAAATGGTTTTCATTAAACTTTCCGTCAGACGGTGTTTTGATTACTTGGCCGCGCGGATGATGATGTCCGAACCATCCTGCCGAATATCCGCCTTCAAGCCGCGCCGGCTGAGAAGACGGGAAACGTTTTCCCGCGCGACTTCGTTGTCCACCAGAATTTCCAAATCTTTATTGCCGTCTGCAATCGCCCGGTCAACCAGAACCACCGGCTGCGGGCAGGACAGCCCTCGAGCGTCAACTTTTTTTGTACTCATATCTTTTCTCCTTCCTGAAAATCAAGCGGATACTTTATCTCGCTGCGTAAAGCCGACAACCAGACAGAACAAAAACCCGATCAGGACGGCGGCCGGCCCAAAGGCGGCGATGCCTTTGGGGGATGAGGCGATCGCAAAGTTATGGGCAATTGCCGCTCCCACGATCATGCCCGTTGCAAAAATTGCAGCGTCCATGTCGCCTTCGCCGGACAGGAAGAGCTGGCGTCCGGGGCAGCCGCCGGCCAGAACAAACGACAGTCCTGCCAGCGTCATGCCGAGGAAGTTCCAGAGGTGATCGGTGTGGGCGACGGGCTGGCCTTCAAAACCAGGCTTGAATTGCCCCAGAAGCATATTGGCTATAAACGCAAAAACCAGAAGCGCCGCCACGCCGCTGATGAGATGAAAGTCCCGAATCAGAATTACATCGCGAAACGCCCCCATGGTGCAAAACCGGCTGCGCTGCGCCAGGCCGCCGATCACGAGCCCGGCGATCAGGCTGATGAGGAGGGGAGCATGCTGCGAGCCCGGCCCTTTTGCGCTGAAGAAAATCGGACCGCCCGGCGCAAAGGAAACCTGAAACACCAACAGCAGCAACAAACCGATCATCAAAGCCGGAAATACCCAGCCGGCCGCTTTCTTTTGCGCATACGACCTCCCCAGGCTGTAGCCGTTTTTCAGAAACCCAACGCCGATAAAAATGCCGGCAATCAGCCCCGCGAGCCCCAAAATGGCGTTGCCGTCTCCGCCGGCCAGCCTAAGGAGTGTTCGCCAGGGACAGCCCAGAAATACCAGAGCGCCAATCATCGCGAAGACGCCGAGAAAGAAACGAATCAGAGGCGAAGAACCGCCGCGAGGCTTATACTCACCGGCAAGAAGGGCGGCGACAAAAGCGCCCAGAACAAATCCCATGATTTCCGGTCGCAGATATTGAACGACATCAGCGCGATGCAATCCCAGGGCGCCGGCAATATCACGCTCAAAACAGGCGACGCAAATCCCCATATTGGGCGGGTTCCCGAAATACTGCAGAAGGGCCGCGCCGATTCCTATTACCGCTCCCACTAGAATGATGCCCCAGCGGGTTGAAAAAATATTTTTCATTTCGATGCCTCCTTTATAAGATGCGGAATTTCTAGCAGAAGCGCCGATCATTATCCAATTCATAATGGGAATATTATCATGATTGTTATAACTGAATGGAATGTGCTACAAAACAAAGCAAAAGAATGCGGGTCCGCTCTTTGATCCAGTAAGGGTCGTTTTGAATTTGTCCACTCGCTGCCTGCCGCCTGCGCCATATTGCAAAGGCAGCAACAGAAAGGCGAACGATTGTTTCGGCCGAAAGCGTCTTTACCGATTATGGCGTTAATTTGGGTTAATCATATTTCAATAAGCTTCGGCGGGCCGCTCCTGCTGGACGGGGCTTCGCTGCAAATCGAAGCCGGGGAGCGCATCGGCCTTCTGGGGCGAAACGGTTCGGGGAAATCAACCCTGATGAAACTGCTCTCCGGCGAGATTCCGCCGGATGACGGTGAAATTTCCCGCGATAAAAATATTCATGTTTCCGTCATGCCTCAGGAGGTGCCCGATCTTCGCGGAACCGTCTATGACGTTGTCGCCGGTGGCTGTCAGGAACATCTTGATTTGCTTTACGAATATCATGACATGACCCTGCGGCTGCATTCAGGCGGAGTAAGCAGGCTTTTGAAAAAAATCGAGCAGGTCCAGCACCGGTTGGAAGCGGCCGGCGCCTGGCAGCATCATCAAAAGGTTGAAGAGGTGATTTCCCGCGTAAACCTCGATGAAAATGCCGAATTTCTTCTGCTCTCGGCCGGGTTGAAGCGCCGGGTGCTTCTGGCGCGGGCGCTTGTTGCCGATCCCGACGTTCTGCTGCTGGATGAACCCACCAACCATCTGGATATTGACGCCATCCTCTGGCTGGAAGAATTTTTAAAAAGTTTTGAGAAGACGCTGATGTTCGTCACTCATGATCGGGCGTTCCTGCAAAAGATCGCCACGCGCATTGTGGAAATCGATCGGGGCAAGCTCTTTTCATTTTCCTGCGACTATGCGACCTATCTGGAACGCCGTCAGGCCTTGCAGGAAGCAGAGGAAAAGCAGTGGGAAACGTTCGATAAAAAACTTGCCCGGGAAGAGGTCTGGGTTCGGCAGGGCATCAAGGCAAGGCGCACTCGCAATGAAGGCCGCGTGCGGGCGCTGCTGGCGCTGCGCGAAGAGCGGGCGCAAAGGCGCGAACGCGAAGGAAGCGTCCGTCTGTCCGTCTCGGAGGCCCAGGCGAGCGGGAAACTGGTCGTGGAAGCTGAGAAAATCAGTTTTGCCTATGAGAATAAAAAGATCATCGATTCTTTTTCCACCAGAATTTTGCGAGGCGACCGCGTGGGCATCATCGGGCCCAACGGTTCCGGCAAGACCACGCTGCTCAAGGTGCTTTTGGGAGAACTGAACGCGTCAGGCGGAAAAATCCGGCTGGGCGCCAATGTCGCTTTGGCCTATTTCGATCAACTGCGCACGCAGTTTGATGAGGCAAAATCGTTGCGGGACAACATTGCGGATGGAAACGATACCGTTTTTATCAACGGCGCGCCGCGCCATGTTGTCGGTTATTTGCAGGATTTTTTGTTTCCGCCCGCGCAGATCCTTGCGCCGGTTGCCTCTCTTTCCGGCGGTGAACGAAACCGGCTGCTTTTGGCCAAACTTTTCTGCACGCCGTCCAACGTGCTGGTGCTCGATGAACCGACCAATGACCTGGACGCGGAAACACTGGAGCTTCTGGAGGAACGCCTTCTGGAATACCGCGGCACGATCATGCTGGTCAGCCATGACCGGACATTTCTCAACAACGTTGTCACGTCCACGATTGTTCTGGAAGGGGACGGGCGTCTGCAGGAATTTGTAGGCGGTTATGATGACTGGCTGAGGCAGCGCGGCGATCTCAAAGCCCACTCGAAAGCGGTCTCAAAAGAGGCAAAGCCGAAGAAGGAAAGGCAACCGAAGGAAAAATCGAAATTGTCCTTCAAGGAAACACGGGAACTCGAAGAGCTGCCGCCCAGAATCGGGAAGATGGAAAAAGAAAAAGCGGAGCTTCTGGAATTGTTGAATTCTCCGGATTTGTATAAAACCCATAATCCCGCCCGCGCACTGGATGTGAACAACCGGCTGGCAGCACTGGAGGCGGATTTGACTGCGGCCTACGACCGCTGGGACGCACTGGAAGAACTGGCGGCGAAGTTTTCCACTTAAATGCAAAGCCCGTCATTGCGAGCATAGAAAAAAGGGGACGGTTCTATTTTTTCACTATTTGTTCATAACCAGGCAATCAACCAAACCAGGAAATTCGTCAAAGCAAGTAGCCTCACCTCGTAACCCGGCGGGTTATCTTTTCGTAACATAAATAAATGCTTTCCAAGCCAGTCCGTTTATAGTACCGTATAAAGACTGGGGGTAGTATATGAATATTTCAAAAGATATAAAACCGATCACCTATCTAAAAGCACGCGCACCTGAATTGTTAAAGCAAATCAATGAAACACATCGGCCCGTACTCATTACGCAAAATGGCGAACCCAGGGCGGTTCTCCAGGATCCGCAGAGCTATGAAAGCATGAGAAATGCTATTGGCATACTCAAGCTTCTCTCTCAGGGCGAAGAAGATATTAAAAAGGGAAAACTCAAATCCCAAGATCAAGCATTTTCGAAAATTGAATGTATGCTCAAAGAAAAAATCGCATGAAGAAATCATATAACGTATGGTGGTCTGAAACTGCGGAAAATGATCTGGTGTCTATGATTGAATATATCGCCGGAGAAAGTCCCCTCCAAGCAAGAAAAATATTCGGTGAAATAAAAAAACGAACTGAAAGCCTTAATGCATTTCCTGACAGGGGACGAATGGTTCCAGAATTAAAAAATCAGGGAATTACATTATATCACGAACTCATTATCGAGCCGTGGCGCGTAATGTATAGAGTATCGGAAGACAGCGTTTATGTTTTATCCGTTCTGGATTCGCGACAAAATGTTGAGGATATTCTTCTGCAAAGACTTATCGCATGGAAATAAAAAATGCCAACAAGGGCAATCCACCTGATCTCTGCCCGCCGGATGATTTCTTCGTTCTGGGAAGATGAAATTGAAATGAATCTAAAAAACGTAAACTTTCCCCGTCAGCTTGAAGCGGCAGGCCTCGCCGAAAAAATCCGGGAAGCCCTTGCGGCCTCCACCATCCTGCTTTGGCAGGAGGGCAATTTGAATGTGCCCCTGCTCCGCTTGAGCGACCCGCTGGCCGAAGCCCTGCAAAGGGCCAGGCTGCAGCGGCGCATCCGCTTCGGTTTTGAAGATATTGCCGGCCGGCTCGCGGCGGAAAAGAAGGGCATCGATGCCGTGCGGCAAAAAATGACGTCACGGCAGCAAAACAGAGTTTCCAGACTGCTGTTGTTTTCCAGTGACGGAGCGGATCGCCTTTATCGCCATATCGGGCAAATCCTGATCGAGCACCAGCCACGCCTTCTGGGTTGCCGGCTGGATGTGGACGGCAAAGCACTGGGAAAGTTGCTCGGCGCCGGAAGCGCCGGCATTAAAGTGATTCTGGCCGAGCACAAGGACGCCGTGTCGGATATCCTGCGGGCGCTGGTCAACGGGAGGGAATGACCGGGTTTCCGGCGCGTGGTCGCTCTTCGATAAAACCCGCATTCGATGCACCCGGCGCTCCCGCGGGTGTCGCAGCAACGCCAGTGGGAAATTGCCCGACTGGATGTGGCCTGGTTTTGATTTGCCGGTTGCATAATCAGGGCCTTTTGGGTATAGGGCATCATCTGAAGAGGGAACAGATCAAAAATGTCAAATATATCAAGGCAAATTCATGTCCAATCGAATTGAAGTCGGTTTTAAAAAAGGCATTCGCGACGCGCTGGGCGAAAAGACGAAAAAGCGCATTGCCGACAATCTGGGACTGCCGGTTGCAGGCGTCGCGACCATCGAAGTCTATACCGTTGACGGCGAACTTTCAGCCGGCGAGCTTCGCGCAGCTGCGTCCGGGCCGCTTTCCGACCCGGTGATCCAGCAGTACGCGATCAATCAGCCGCTCGCCGGAAATTTCGACTGGCTCAT
>JAQUVQ010000019.1 GCA_028693285.1 Smithellaceae bacterium | reverse complement strand
TTTGTCGGGAATCTTTTGTTTCTGGAATGTTGAACCAGAATGTTGAACTACAATGGTTGACATTTGAAGGTGATCATATATAATTCGTCCAGGAGTAATTTATGCCGAAAACAATAACATTAAGAATTGATGAAGATGTTTATCGCTTGTTTAAAATAGCGGCCAGTGCTGAAAAACGAACTATCTCTAATTTTATCGAATATGCAACATTGAATTATTTGACTGAGGAAAGCTATGTATCGGACGCGGAAATGAAAGATATTCTTGCTGATCATAAATTATTACAATCACTGAAAAGCGCAAAAAAAGAGATCAAAAAAGGGAAATATAAAATTGTCGCTTAATTTTCAAATTGCTGAAACAGAGACATTTTCCCGATCAATTACCCGACCTGAGTATAAAAAAATTTACGAAAAAATTAAGAATTATGTTTATCCTCAATTAAAGTTGAGCCCGTATTTTGGCAACAACATCAAAAGATTAAAAGGTGAATGGAAAGATACATACCGCTATCGAATCGGAGATTACAGATTATTTTATACGATAGATGCCGGTAAATTATTGGTTCTCATTCTGGATATTAAGCGCCGCAATGATGCTTACTGATTCCGCAAAAAGGATAGCCTGCCCTGAATGAAGACCTTGTCGGTGAAACATGAACGCTTTATTAACGTTATTTTCCTTTCCATTATTTTCCTTTTTATCCTGGTTGAGTTTCTTCTGGCGTTCACACCGCCGGTTGCCCGTGATGCTCTGATTCATCACCTGGCCATTCCCAAACTGTGGCTGGTTCATGGCGGATTTTATGAAACGCCCTGGGCCGGGTTTTCCTACTACCCGATGAATCTGTCGCTTCTTTACCTTGTCCCTTTGTATTTCGGAAACGACATCATTCCCAATTTCATCCATCTGGGCTTTGGCGTCGGCACGGCCCTGCTGCTTTACGGATATTTGAACAAAAAAGCGGGCCGATCGGCGGGCCTTTTGGGAGCGCTGATGTTTATCAGCCTGCCGACGATTCTGCGGACGGCCACAACCGCCTACGTTGACGTCGGTCTGGTGTTCTTCATCACGCTCAGCGTTCTGGCGTATGTTTACTGGCGCGACACGAAATATAAGGTGAGCGGGTGGCTTGTGGTTTCCGCGACAGCCATGGGGCTGGCGCTCGGCACAAAATACAGCGCGCTGCCGGCCTGGTTTTTTCTTACGCTGGCCCTTGTGTTTCTTTACGCAAAAGAGACGGGCCGGCAGTGGCCCGCGCTGAAATACGGCCTGTTGTTCTTTGTGATATCGCTGGTTGTCTTCTCCCCGTGGTTGATCAAAAACTTCGTTTTGACGGGCAATCCCCTTTATCCTTTATTGAAGAGCTTCTTCGGGAATAACGGCATAAACGTGGAGGGAGTGTATTCCGCCATGTCGGGAGAAACCGGCGGCAGCATGTTTAGAACGCGGCAATTGTTGTGGTCAGAGAGCATGTGGGAAACCTTATTGATCCCCTTTCGCTTCTTTCTTCAGGGGCAGGACCACAATCCCCGGTATTTTGACGGGGTTTTGAATCCCGTGCTGCTTTTTGCCGCCCCGTTTGCGTTTATCAACAAAAAAATGCAAACGGAAAAACTCCTTTTTCTTTCCTTGGCGGTATTTGTGATTCTCCTCGCGTTTTTCATGGATCAGCACCGAATACGCTACATCCTGCCGGCGGTGCCGTTTGTCATTATTCTGGCGGTGCTCGGTTTTGTCAATCTCTTCAACTGGATCATGGAAAAACAAAAACCGCTTCGGACAGTCTTTCTGATCGGCTTTGTTTTGGTCCTGGCCGGCATGATCGGTTTCAATGCGGTCTATGCCAAAAACTACTTTGCCAAAATCGCGCCGATGGACTACATTCTGAAAAAAGAATCCCGCGATCAGTTTATTGCCAGATATGACGGCAGTTATCCGGCGGTCCGGTATATTAATGAGCACACGCCGGAGCATTCAAGAATCCGGCTTATTCTGCTGGCGGGACGCGGATATCATCTGGACAGACGCTATGACGATGACGCTTCCTTCGGAATGGAGGTTATCCGTAATTTTGTGACATTATCAAGCGACGAGGCGGCATTTCAAAAATATCTGCGGTCACTGAACTGCACGCACCTGCTGGTGCGGTATGAATTGTTTCAGCAATTTCTGACGGATCATTATTCGCCGGAAGAAATCAGGCAATTATCCGGGCAGCTTGGGAAAACGGTTTCGGTTGTATTTTATGACGGCCACTACGCCGTGCTTCAGTTGAAAACCGGAGCATGAAGAACCCGAATTCAGCCAAAGTGTGGGCGGTCAGCCATGCTGGAGCAAACAGCAGGATGAAAAGCCTGAATTCCCGTCTTCATCTGATGGTAAAAGGCAAGTAAATACAATTCATTGCAAGCTATCTCGCTTTGTTGCCCGATCGTTTTTAATTTGCCTTGACATTAACCTATGTTTGGTTTAATAACCTTCGTGACTTTTAGTCAGCAGTCCGATGAAAGTCATCCCTCGGGGTTCAGCGTTTTCCCCCCTGAGTGTCCGGAATTGATACCCGGGTGTATTCACAGGGCAAAATCAATTTCAACTACAATTGGATATTTTCTTGAAAGTGGAAAAGGATCCACAGAATGCCTGAAATCACTACCAAAACAAATCCGAAAGGGGACATATGAGCCGGCAGGAAAGCGGTTCGTAAAATATTGTACGCAGTAAGCAGGTGAATATGGGTGCGCAGCTTGGCCCCAAACACATTTATGAGCCGTAAACCAAAATGGCGGTTCATAAGGAAAGAGAAGGAGGAGAATAATGTCATTTAAGATCAAAAAAGCGGCTGTTTTAGGTGCGGGGGTCATGGGCGCGGGCATCGCGGCACATCTGACCAATGCCGGTATCGAGTGCTACCTGCTCGATATCATCCCATTCGAACTGACGGAAGATGACAAGAAAAAAGGTTTGACGGAAAAAAGCCCCGCATGGCGGAATCGCTTTGCGGCAAACGGTCTGGCTGCCGTCACCAAGTCAAAGCCCGCCAGCTTCTACAGCAAGAAGAACGCGTCCATGGTTAAAATCGGCAACTTTGAGGACAATTTGAAATGGCTGGCCGATGTGGACTGGATCTGCGAGGTGGTCGTCGAGAACCTCAAGATCAAGCAGGAACTTTTTGCCAAAGTGGAAAAAGTGGTCAAACCGACCTGCATCGTTTCCACCAACACCTCCGGTATTCCCATTAAAGACATCAGCGCAAAGTTCGGCCCCGCGCTGAAAAAGCGCTTTCTGGGAACCCACTTCTTCAATCCTCCCCGCTACATGAAACTCATGGAAATCATTCCCGGCGAGGAAACCGATAAAGAAGTTGTGGATTTCATGTCGAAGTTCAGCGAGGAAACCCTGGGCAAGGGCGTGGTCATCTGCAAAGACAGACCCAACTTCGTCGGCAACCGCATCGGTGTCTTTGATCTGTCCGACTGCATCAAGATCATGCAGGAAAAGAAGATGAAGATTGATGAAGTGGACGCCATTGTCGGCAAGGCCCTCGGCCATCCGGGCACGGCCGTTTTCGGCACCATGGATCTCGTCGGCCTCGATGTGGGATACCACGTTGCCAAAAACCTGTATGACGCCGTTCCCGATGATGAAGCCCGCGATACGTTCAAGGCCGAGCCTTTCCTGGATAAAATGATCGCGAACAAGTGGCTGGGCAACAAGACCAAGCAGGGATATTACAAGAAAACCAAGGATGCCGCCGGCAAGAGAGTCAAATTGATGCTGGACATCGACACCATGGAATATGTGCCGGCCGGAAAGCCGAAGTTCGATTCCATTTCCGCCGCGAAAAAGCTGGAAAACGTTGCGGACTCCATTAAGCTCGTCTTCAACGCGGAAGACAAGGCCGGCGATTTCGCCCGCGCTTATTTGTGCAAAACCTTCATCTATTCGGCCAACCGGATCGGCGAAATCTGCGACGACATTATGGCCATCGATAATGCCATGAAATGGGGCTACAACAACAAGCTGGGTCCCTTCGAGGCGTGGGATGCCGTCGGCGTCAAGGAAGCCGTCGAAGTGATGAAGAAACTGAAGCTGAAAGTCCCCAAAAAGATCGATGAAATGCTGAAAAAAGGTTGTGAATCCTTCTACGCAACCAAGGCGGACGGCAAATATTACTACGATTTCGAAAAGAAGGGCTATGCCAAGATTGACGAAAATCCCAAAATCATCCTGTTGCCGGATTTCAAGAGCCGCAACAAGATTGTCAAAGAAAATGAAAGCGCCACCCTCATTGACATCGGCGACGGCGTGGTCTGCCTGGAATTCCATACCAAGATGAATTCGATTGACGAAGGCTTGAATCAGATGCTCAACGATTCCTGCGATATCGTCGAGAAAGATTTCGAAGGCATGGTGGTCGCCAATCACGACGAGCGGGCATTCTCCGCGGGCGCCAACGTTTTCGCGGTTCTGATCGCTGCTCAGAAGGGCGAGTGGGATCTGCTGGAAAAGAGCATTGAAGCCCTGCAGAACGGCAATATGAGAATGAAGTATCTTGAAAAGCCCGTTGTAACCGCTCCTGCCGGCCTGGCTCTGGGCGGCGGCTGCGAAATCGCCATGCACGGCGCCCGCTGTCTGCCCAACGGCGAGACCTATATGGGTCTGGTCGAAGTCGGTGTCGGCGTGATTCCCGCGGGCGGCGGCTGCAAGGAACTTCTGGTTCGCTTGACCGAAGGCCTTCCGGATGGCGTTGTGGCAAACGGGTCCAATCTGCAGTGGTATATGGCTAAAGCTTTTGAAAACATAGCCACGGCGAAAGTAGCCACCAGCGCGATGGAAGCCATGGAACTGGGCTACATCCGCAAGTCGGAAAAAATCAACATGAGCCGTGATCAGCAGATCTACGAAGCCAAACAGATTGCTTTGTCCCTGGTGATGGCCGGTTACAAACCGCCCAGACCCGCTTTGATTCCCGTGATGGGAGAAAATCTCCGCGGCTTCGCTGAAGGCGTACTGATGAACATGAGATACGGCAAATACATTTCTGATTATGATCTGTTCGTATCCAGAAAAGTGGCTTATGTTCTCTCCGGCGGCGACTGTGCGGAAGGCACCTATGTTTCGGAGCAGGAAATTCTGGATCTGGAAAGAGAAGCTTTCCTGAGCCTGATGGGACAGACGAAAACGCACGAACGCATCATGCACATGCTGACAAAAGGCAAACCGTTGCGCAACTAACTATTATGAAATAATGAGCGCGGCGGTTTGAAAAAAAGTTCAGAAAAGCCTCCGCGCCTTCTAGAAATGAAGGAGGAAAACCATGAGTGATGCTGTAATTGTTGAAGCCGTAAGAAGTCCAGGCGGCCGTTATAAAAGAGGTGGTCTTGCACAAACCAGGTCGGATGCCTATGGCATTCAGGTAGTCAAGGGCCTTCTGGCGAGAGTTCCGGAAGTAAAACCCGAAGAAATAGATGATTTGATCGTTGGTTGTGCGTTTCCGGAAGCCGAGCAGGGCATGATTCTGGGGCGGACTCTGGCGATGGGAGCGGGCTTGCCCATTTCATGCTCCGGCATGACCGTCAACCGTTTTTGTTCGGCTGGTATTCAGGCCATTGCCGACGCTACGGCAAAAATCCGCGCCGGCTGGTCGGATATTATTATTGCCGGTGGCTGCGAGACCATGAGCCATATTCCCATGGGCGGTACCGCCATGCGTCCGAACCCGGATTGGAAATTTGACGGCAGCATGCCCAATCTCTGGGTTAATATGGGCAACACGGCCGAAAATGTAGCCGAACATTACAATATTTCGCGTGAAGATATGGACAAGATGGGTGTGGAAAGCAATCGCCGCGCTCATGAAGCCATCAAGGCCGGAAAGTTCAAGGATGAAATCATTCCCATTCAGGCCTTCAAATACAAGATTAAAAATGGCAAACGCATTCGCGAAACCGTCACGTTTGACACGGATGACGGTGTGCGTTGGCCTGCAAAGATGGAAGACATGGCAAAACTGAAGTCGCCCTTCCGGTTAGGCGGAAACTGCACCGCTGCCAACTCTTCACAGATGACAGACGGCGCAGCCTTCTCCATGCTGATGTCGGCGGAAAAAGCGAAGGAATTGAAACTGAAACCCATTGCCAGACTGGCATATTTTGCAGTTGCTGGCGTTGCGGCGGAAGAAATGGGTGTCGGCCCTGCTTACGCGATTCCGAAGGTCCTGAAAATGGCCGGCTTGACGCCGAAAGACATTGATGTGTATGAAATCAATGAAGCCTTTGCGTCACAGGCTATTTATTCCTGCCGCGTGGTCGGTATCGAAGACCGCTATTGGGCGGGTGACATCAATCCCAACGGCGGCGCGATTGCCCTCGGCCATCCGCTGGGATGCACCGGCGCAAAATTGACCGCTCAGTTGCTGCATGAACTGAAGCGGCGCGGCGGAAAACGCGGTATCGTATCCATGTGTATCGGCGGCGGCATGGGCGCAGCCGGTATTTATGAAATGTTGTAATTAGAAACCCCTCCAGCGCCAAGCTGAAAAAGTCGCTCCAACCCTTCCGCCATTGAAGCAATGATGGCGGAAGGGCGGGCGGCATTTCTTTTTTGAGCCGGAAAAACTCTTTCATGAAAAAAAGTATTTTTGCTTGAAACGGGGGGAAGATTAGGCTATAGCAGACGGCACTTGGGCGGTTAACTCAGCGGGAGAGTGCTACCTTCACACGGTAGAAGTCGCTGGTTCAATCCCAGCACCGCCTACCATTCAAAAATCAGGGATTATCCTTTCACGGTTAATCCCTTTTCTTTTTGAAACTGATGAAAACAAAACAGCCGGCAAAATCAGGCAAATGGTCTCGGCCAATCCTTTTTCTCTGGGGAGCCTCGATTGGCACGGTCATTTTTCTATCGCTTTTGCCCCGGGTGGATCTGCCGGTTGATTTCTGGAACGCGGACAAACTCTATCATTGCGCCGCGTACGGATGGCTGGCGCTTCTGCCTGCCATCGGTTTTGCCGATCGCCGCGCGGCTTTGTCCGCCGCTTTTTCCATGATCATTCTTGGGTTGCTCCTGGAAGCCGGGCAGTATTTTATTCCCGGAAGAATGTTTTCAGTTCTTGATATCCTTGCCAACACGCTGGGAGTGATGCTGGGCATTCTTCCGGGGCGCTTCATCGGAAAACGGCTGGAATGACAATGATTTACGGTCAAAATAGCTTGTTCGGGTGAAAATCACCTTTTTGTGTAAAAAGGTTTTTGCGCCTTTTGTGGAGCGGCTTTTTTCGATCTTTCTTTGTTCTTGAATTTATTTGCAATTTTTGATTTAATCCCCATACAAAAAAAGCGTAAGTCGCATTTGCCTTTGGTATATTAGTTGCTGAAACAATATGAAAATTCAGACAAGGGGATGAAAAATGAATAAAAAAGGTTTCACCCTCATCGAGTTGATGATTGTTGTGGCGATCATCGGCATTCTGGCGGCAATCGCCATCCCGCAATTTTCCGCTTACAGAGTCAAGTCGTACAACACCAAAGCAACCGCTGAACTAAGAAGCGCTTATACGGCCTGCCAGGTTTACTTTTCCACAATGGAAGGTTCGACGACCTGCGGGATTGACGGCATGCATAGTCAGAAATTTTTCAATTCCAGCGACGTCACGCTCAACATTACGGATGATAAGCTCGATACCTGGACGGCAACGGCAAAGCATAACGCAAGCAATGTTACCTATACCATTGACCCGAACGGCACGGTTACTGTTACTGCTACTCCTTAAAACAAGATTATTTCACGATCCTTCGGGCTTTTCCATGAAGCCCTTTTCTTTCCAACTGAAAAACGTTCCATCATTCATATTTCATTTGTCGCCGACATCATGTATAAAGTTCCAGCGTTATCCTTTCTGGAGGGTGAGCTGACTGATCAATATCAACGCGATTGCGGAGATTCGGGGAATGTTTAAAGGAAAAAGAGTTGTTGTGGTCATGCCCGCGTACAACGCGGCGCAGACGCTGAAAATGACCTACAATGAGGTGATGGCACAGGAGATGGTGGACCTGGTGATTCTGGTGGACGATGCCAGTTCCGATCAAACATCCATTATTGCCCGCGGACTGCCCAAAACGAGGGTTCATGTCCACGAAAAGAACAGCGGATACGGCGCCAATCAGAAAACCTGCTATCGGATGGCTCTGGAGGAGGGCGCGGACATCGTCATCATGGTTCACCCCGATTATCAATACACGCCGAAGCTGATCCCGGCCATGGCATCCATGATCGGCAACGGACTTTATCACTGTGTCCTCGGCTCCAGAATTCTGGGAGGCCATGCGGTGAAGGACGGGATGCCGATCTGGAAGTACATCGCCAATCGATTTCTCACGCTTGCGGAAAATATGATGCTGGGCGCGAAGCTCTCCGAGTATCACACGGGCTACCGCGCCTTTTCACGGGAACTCCTGGAGAAATTGCCGCTGGAGCGGAATTCCGACGATTTTGTTTTTGACAATCAGATGCTGGCCCAGATTATCTGGCAGGGCTATACCATTGCCGAGGTCAGTTGTCCGACCAAATACTTTACCGAAGCCTCGTCCATCAACTTCAGGCGCAGCGTCCAATACGGCATCGGCTGTCTGGCGACGGCCGTGAGTTTCCGCCTGTCCAAAGCGGGTCTGGCCAGTTCACCGCTTTTTTCTTGAGAACCGGTCATGGCATCCAAAAACGAAAACCGCTTCGATGATTTTTTTGAAAACGAGAAATATGTTTCCCTGAAAAATCACTTGTACAATTACCTCTTGCGAAAACGCGCCGTTGAAGAGGCGATGAGCTCGGAAGAAAAAGGTCTGGTCCTGGAGATCGGCAGCGGCATCTCGCCGGTCTTTACTTCCTGGGATCGGGTGGTCTATTCTGATGTGTCCGCATCCGCCCTGAAAATGCTGCAAAAAATACATGGCCGGGGGCAATACGTTGTCGCGGACGCGATGAATCTGCCTTTTGAGGACGGATTGTTTTCCCATGTGATCGCCTCGGAGGTTCTGGAGCATCTGGAAGACGATCGTAGGGCGCTAGCGGAAATCGCTAGAGTTATCAGGCCTGGCGGGATTTTGATTGTGACGTTTCCCCATCGTCATTTTTACTTTGCGCATGACGACAGTTTTGTTCGTCATTGCCGCCGCTACGAGCTGTCCGAGATGATTTCTCGGTTGGAGGAAGCCGGATTTTACGCCGTGGAAGTTCAAAAGGTGCTTGGGCCTCTGGAAAAACTGACAATGCTGGCGGTTACCGGCTTCGCCTCCGTGGCGCAGAAATTCCAACGGAAAGAGCGTGCTTCCAAAGATAACGTTCCGCCCCCGAAATTCCTGATCCGTCTCTTTCAGGTGATGAATCGGTTTTACGCGGTTTTGGCCCGCTTCGACGCCTGGATCATGCCCCGCTCGTTATCGACTGTCCTGCTGATCCGGGCCAAAAAATTATAATTAGGGACAGCGCCTCGGTATTTCTGAGCTTTAAGATTTAAGTTTTAAGGGTTAAGTAATTGACGTCTGTTTGTAGGGCGTACCTTCAGGTGCGCCAAGCCAAGTTGATTTTGCACGAGGGTTTGGCGAGTCTGAAGACTCGCCCTGCATAAAAAAATGGAAATAGGGCGGTGTCCCTAATTTAGGCGGGGCCCGTGACCGGTTTCATGGTGGCCAGGTATTGCCTGCAGAGGTAGCGGTAGGCTTCGATGCCGTCTCTGGCTGCTGCTTTGTCCTTCTCCGTTGCGTCCCGCTTGATCTGGGCGGGATTGCCGGCGACGATTTTGCCGGCGGGCACGCGCATGCCTCTTGGAACCAGCGATCCCACGGAAACAAAAACATCTTCCTCGCAGACGGCGTTGAAAAGGATGATGGCGCCGATGCCGATCATGCATCGGGAATGGATATGCACGTCGTGCAGAATGGCGCCGTGCGCCACGGTGACGTCGTTGCCGATGACGGACTCGGAGCCGGGATAGACGTGAATGACGGAATTGTCCTGCACGCTGGAGCGGTCGCCGATGATGACCGGGCCGAAGTCCGCGCGGATGGAAACGCCCGGTGCGATCAGGCATTCGTGCCCGAGGCGGACGTCGCCGATTAAAACGGCCGCGGGGTGAACAAAAGAATCGGACGGAACCTGCGGCTTTTTGCCTTCAAATTCGAACAGCGCCATCGCCATCCCCTTTCGTTTTGTCAGGGTAAAGAAATGTTGACCGAGCCGCCCCGGCCGAAGATGTCGTGCAGGTGGACATACCCTTTTAATTTTTTCTTTCCGTTGACGACGGCCAGGGAAGTGATTTCCTTTTTCTGCATGAACTCGACGGTTTCCGCCAGCGAAGCTTTTTCATCGATGGTTTTCGGATTGGAGGTCATGACCTGGTCAATCGTCATCCCTTCAAAGGTGGATCCCCGGCTGACGATCCGGCGCACGTCGCCGTCGGTCAGAATTCCAAGCAGTTGGTCCCTGGCATCCGTCACCAGCACGAATCCGACATTCATCCGGTCGATCACTTCGATCGCCTTTCGCGCGGCTGCTCCGGAGAGAACGCGCGGGATTCGATCCCCCGTAATCATTGCGTCCCGGACGGTCGCCCGGAGCCTTGCTCCCAGGGACCCTCCGGGATGGAACTTGTAAAAATCCTTTTCCTGAAATTTGCGTTTGTCGATGAGCGCGATGGCCAGCGCGTCTCCCATGGCCAGCGCGGCGGTGGAGCTGGAGGTCGGCGCCAGGCCGAAAGGGCAGGCTTCTTTTTCCACGGATACGTCAATGACGATGTCGCTGTTTCGGGCCAGGGTGGATTGGAGAACGCCGGTAAAGGAAATGATCGGAGTGCCGATTTTTTTGACCGAGCTGATGATCGGCATCAGCTCCCGCGTTTCGCCGCTGTTGGAGATGGCCAGCAGAACGTCTTTTTTGGTGACGATGCCCAGATCGCCGTGAATGCCTTCCACCGGGTGGAGGAAAAGCGCCTGCGTTCCCGTACTGGTCAGCGTGGCGACGATTTTCCGCCCGATCAGGCCGGATTTGCCGATGCCCGTGATGATGACGCGCCCCTTGCACTGATAGATCAGATCGACCGCGCGGGAAAAGTTCCCGTTGACCTTGGAAATCAGGCTCAAAAGGCTCTGCGCTTCTATTTTCAGAACTTCTCTGGCGCGTGATATGGCGGTTCGGCTGCTGCTCATGTTTTTTTCCTGCTTTTGATTTCTTTCTTGCCCGTTCATCCGGGCTGATGGATAGTTAGCAAAAAACACCGGACAAAACAAGAATCAATTGGCCGCGGATTTTATTTGACAGGCGCCGGAAAATCCATCATGGTTGCGCACAAGAATGCCGATTGGAGAAATAATGCAGGGCGGGTCGCTTGTGACCTTGCGCCTCCTTTAGGTGGCGGGGTTATCAGGCCTGCCGAACTTACTTGAAACGATCATATGGCGCACCTGAAGGTACGCCCTGCATTCAAATGGTAAAACAGCAGGACGCTGCTCCCTTTGGGCAGGGTACGGTCTTGCCACCCGCATGGGTGGTCGCGAGCGTTCCCTGCAGAAAGACGTCAATAACGTAACACTTAAAACTTAAATTTTAAAACTTGTAATAAAGAGGCGCTGTCCCTGTTTTTTGAAGGTCCGAATGATGAAAGCCGTTTTCCTGTCCGATGCTCATTTGAAGCGCTCAACCGACGAGCCCTACGGCCTGCTGGTTCGTTTCCTGACGGATCTTGGGGAAGGCAGGGTAGGGCCGGCCGCCGCCGGCAAAGAAGCGGCCGGCGCGGGAACGACGGTGGATGATTTGTATATTCTGGGCGATTTTTTTGATTTCTGGTTTTGCCGGCCCGACCGGATTTACCCGGAATTTCAGCCGGTCATCCGCCAACTGGTTCAATTGCGGCAAAGCGGTGTGCGCATCCATTTGTTTGAGGGAAACCATGACTTTTTCATGCGGGAATATTTTTACGATGTGCTGGGAATGGACGTCGTTGAGGAATCGGCATCGATTGATCTGGGCGGCAGACGTGTCTTTGCCGCCCATGGAGACACGCTGGACCGGACCAATGTTTTTTATCTCACGCTGCGGAAAGTTTTGCGCAGCCGGACTTTTTATCATCTGCAGCGCCTGATTCCTTCGCCGATTCTGTGGGCGGCGGCCGGCCTCAGTTCCGCGACCAGCAAAACGGTCACGATCGAAGACGGAGCGGTTTTGGCGGAAAAAATGTATGCCTGCGCCGTCGAAAGGCTCTTTACGAATCATGATGCGGTGATTCTAGGGCATTGCCACAGGCCGCTGCTGCGCTGCTCAAACGGGGAAGGCGGAAAAAAAATATTCGCGGCCCTCGGCGACTGGATCATCCACCGCTCGTATTTATTCTATGAGGAAGGGAAATTCTTTATGATGCGTTATCCGGCCGGTCAGGAAAGCGCGCGTGAAGGCTTTGTTGAGAAACTGGACATCTCCGTTTCTTCATGCTAGGAAACCACACTTTTTTTGAGGAAAAGAGGGAAAAACCATGAATTACGGCGGAATATACCCCGAATGTTCTCTTCGCAACGCGAAGTTTGTCGTCGTTCCCGTTCCCTACGATTCGACATCCACCTACCAGCCCGGCAGCCGCCGCGGCCCGGCGGCCATTCTCGAAGCGTCGGCCAATATGGAGCTCTACGATGAGGAGCTGAAGACAGAAACCTTTTTGGCCGGAATCCATACCGCCTTGCCGGTCGAGGTGGACGCCCGCGGACCGAAAACCATGATCGACGCCGTGCGCAAACGAATCCGCCGGATCGTCGCGCAGGAAAAGATCCCGGTCATGCTGGGCGGAGAACACAGCATCACGCTGGGCGCGGTGCGGGCGGTCGCGGAGAAATACCCGAATCTGACAGTTCTGCAATTTGACGCGCATGCGGATTTGCGCGACCGCTATCAGAAGACGCCCTATAATCACGCCTGCGTGGCCAGACGGGTGGCGGAGTTCTGCGATCTGGTTCAAGTGGGCATTCGCAGCATGAGCAGGGAAGAAGGAGAATTCCTTCCCGAAAGCAGCGTCAAATCCTACAGCGCCGATGATGTTTTCAAACATCCAAACTGGGCCGAAACGGTTGCCAAATCCATAAAGGGCGATGTTTATGTGACGATCGACCTGGATGTTTTTGATCCTTCGGTCATGCCCGCGACCGGAACGCCTGAGCCGGGCGGTCTTTTCTGGCGCGATGTTCTGGGTTTGCTTCGGCTGGTGTCGCGCAAATGCGCCGTTCGCGGGTTTGACGTGGTTGAACTGGCCCCTCTGCCCGGTGTCGTCGCGCCGGATTTCATGGCGGCCAAACTAATCTATCGTTTCATGGGGTATCTGACGACTTAGCCGCCGCGGGCTCCATTCCGCGCGCCTGCGGCCAAATAACTCCTTGACAAACCAGGGAGATGATGTTTTAAGGTCACAAAATTTATAAGTTCCTGTCGCGGGGTGGAGCAGCTTGGTAGCTCGTTGGGCTCATAACCCAAAGGTCGTAGGTTCAAATCCTACCCCCGCTACCAAAACTAAATTAAGGGTTTGGCGATTCTTCGTTAAACCTTTTTTTACGCCGCCATCCGGACACCGCGTCGGAGAAGAGGTGTCTGCAGTTCCGCGCTTTTTGTCCTTTTCCATCCAGGCGGCGTTTTTCATCCGCGCCGGAAAGTCCGCCCATCGGCGAACTGGAAAACCTGCATCGGATGCATGCTCTTGGTGTTCTTCGTTTCTGTGTTGATGCGACAACTCACGGTGACGCTCGGAATTCAGGATTTTGTTCATGCGTGGGAAGCGGAGGTCGGGTGTTTATGGCGGATAGCTCCAATCGGAACCGTTCATCCAAAACCGTACCCGAAAAGAAGACGGCAAACAGCAAAACGTCAAAAGCCCGCTCCAAACCGGTCCTTTCTCCCGGCGGCGCACGGGTTTCTCCTTCCAACGACATCTACCATCTTTCCAAAGACATTCTTTCCAACGTCGGCGTCGCGATCTACATTGTTCAGAGAGGCTGGTTCGTGTATGTCAGCTCGCTGTACCAGACGATGACGGGCTATTCGGAGAAAGAGCTGCTTCACCACCATTGCCTTGAATTCATTCATCCTGAAGACAGAGAAAAGACGAGGGAAAACGCAATTGCGGCGTTGAAGCGGGAGCGAACCGATCCTTATGAGTACCGGTTCATCAAGAAAAACGGCGATGTCATGTGGATTCTCGAGAGGGTCGCTTCCATTCCCTACGAGGGAACGCGCGCCGCGCTGGGCAGCTTCATGGATATTACAGAACGCAGGCGGATGGAGATGATCATTCGTCAGAGCGAAGAGAAATACCGGTCCATCCTGGAAGGCATCGAAGACGGTTACGCGGAGCTGGATCTGAAAGGCAACCTGGTCTTTTTCAACGAGGCGCTGTGCCGCATTCAGGGGTACCCCCGGGAAGAACTGGCAAGGGAGAATTACCGCCGGCTGATGGATGAAGAAAACGCCGCGAAGATGTTTGCCTCTTATCATCGGGTGTTCACGACGGGGCAATCGGAAAAAGATGTCCAGTATGAAGTCATCGCGAAAGACGGCGCCCGCAAATCCATAGAAAGTTCAATCACCCCCGTCAAAAACGATGCCGGCCGGATTGTCGCTTTTCGGGGCATCTTGCGCGACCGGACCGGGCTCAAACAGGCCGAAGAAGCCCTGCGCCGGTCGGAGGAACGGTACCGGACGATCCTGGAAGAGTCGGACAACGCCTATTTTGAGGTCGATCTGGCCGGGAACTACACCTTTGTGAACGACGCCTTGAGCCGCCTGCTGGGATACTCAAAGGAAGAACTGATCGGCCGAACCTTCCGCGACCAGGTTAATAAGGAAGATACGCATCTCTTGTATCGCGCCTTCGGCAAAATTTACACGACCGGGGAGCCGGAGCGGGGGATGGTCTATAAGTCCACACGCAAAGGCGGCGAGACGCGCTATTCTGAAGTTTCCGGGTTTCCCCTGCACAACGCGAAGGGGGAGATCGTCGGTTTTCGCGGAATTGGAAGGGACATCACGTTGCAGAGGCTTCTGGAGGAAGCGCTGCGACAGTCGGAAGAGAGATACCGGACCATTCTGGAAGAAATGGATGACGCCTATTTTGAAGTGGATCTGGCCGGAAATTACACCTTTGTGAACGATGCGATCAGCCGTCTTCTGGGCTACCCGAAGGAAAAATTGCTCGGCAGAACTTTCCGTGATCAGGTGGATAAGAAAGACACCAAAATTCTGTATAATGCCTTCGGCAAAATTTACACGACCGGCAAGCCGCAGAGAGGCATTTTTTACAAGTATGCGCGAAAGGACGGATCGGCGCGCTATGCGGAAATTTCCGGGTTTCCCCTGCACAACTCGAAAGGGGAGATCGTCGGTTTCCGCGGCATTGGGCGAGACATCACCGAACGAAAGAAATCCGAGGAGCGCATCCAGTATCTGGCGACGCACGACGGGTTGACGGGGCTGCCCAACCGCATCCTTTTCAACCAGCTTCTTCAGCGCGCCCT
This sequence comes from Smithellaceae bacterium, assembly GCA_028693285.1. Taxonomy (GTDB): domain Bacteria; phylum Desulfobacterota; class Syntrophia; order Syntrophales; family Smithellaceae; genus UBA8904. The sequence goes on along the minus strand of JAQUVQ010000019.1, from coordinate 29,772 downwards.
CCAGTCGGCGAAGCGCTATCAGAGAATGTTCGCCATGTTCTTCATCGATCTGGATCGCTTCAAGATGATCAATGACACGCTGGGCCACGACGCAGGCGACCAACTGCTCCGGGAAATCGCCGTTCGCTTCAAACAGAAGCTGCGCGCGGTGGACACCGTCGCCCGCCTGGGCGGGGATGAGTTCGTCATTTTGATCGAAGAGCTCGAAGATTTGAGCTATGTCACCACCGTCGCCCGAAGGATTCTTTCCGCCGCCCTTCAGCCGATGACCATTATGGGCGAGGAATGCCGCGTTACGGCCAGCATCGGCGTCAGCCTGTTCCCCAAAGACGGCGAAGACGAACAAACGCTGATGAAAAACGCCGACGTCGCCATGTATTTCGCCAAGGAGGACGGCAAAAACAACTTCAAGTTTTACTCCCATGACATCCAGTCGCAATCCGCCAGACGATTGTCGATCGAGACCCGCTTGCGCTTTGCCCTGGAAAAAAATGAATTTTTTCTGCAATACCAGGCCCGGCTGGATATCCGCACCGGCAAAATTACCGGAGTGGAGGCCCTGCTGCGGTGGGATAATCCTGATCTCGGCCTCCTGATGCCGGCGCGATTCATTCCGGTGGCCGAAGATACGGGAATGATCGTGCCCATCGGCCGCTGGGTTTTGAGAACCGCCTGTTTCCAGAATGCGGCCTGGCAAAAAATGGGGCTTCCCCCCGTGTGCATGTCCGTCAACCTGTCCATGCGTCAGCTCAACGATGTCCATCTGATCGTGGATGTTGAGAGGGTGCTCAGGGAGTCCGGTCTGGCGCCCCATCTGCTGGAGCTGGAAATTACGGAACACATGATCATGCACAATCCCGCGCGCATCATCGCCGTTCTGAACAACATCAGAAAACTGGGCGTGCGGATCGCGATAGACGATTTCGGAACGGGTTATTCTTCTCTGGCGCAGATTCGGCATTTTCCCGTCGATGCATTGAAAATAGACCGGTCCTTCATGCGGAACATCATGGAGAATCCCGAAGACATCGCCGTGGCCAGGGCCATCCTTTCCATGGGCAAGACCCTCAGCCTGACGGTCGTTGCCGAAGGCGTGGAAACGGAAGAACAGATGGCCTTCCTTCAGAAGCATGCCTGCGACGAAATGCAGGGGTTTCACTTCAGCGCGCCCGTCTCCCCCGAACAATTTGCCGATCTTCTGAGGAATCATCTTCCCTCATCCATAAAATCCTGCAAGGAATAGGTTTTGCGTTCAGGATTTTCTTGACAGAATAAACCGAGTTTCTTATGGTTCGCGCATGCATAATCAATATACGATTCAAGCGTCTCGGTTGTTTGTCGTGGTTCTGATTCTGGCCGGAATGGTATTTCCCGTCCGGGCGGCTGAACAAAAAACGAACATATCCTGTCTGGGGCAGATTATTGCGGGAGAGCGGACAATTGTTCTGTCGGCGCCGGAGGGGGCGATCATGGACCGGCTGCTGGTGAAGCGCGGGGACCAGGTGGCCCGGGGGGCCGAACTGGCCCGATTGCGGGACTATGATGCACAGGCGGCGGCGGTGGATTGCGCCAGACGGGACATTGGTCTTGCCAGGGCCGGTCTGACCCTTGTGCAAAAAGGAGAACGCCCCGAACAGGTCGAGGCGCAGCAGGCCGTTGTGGCCGCCCGTGAAGCGGCGCTGCGCATGCACAAGTCCAAGAAAGAGCGTTATCAGCAGCTCCACGCGAAATCGATTGTTCCGGATGATGCCTATGAGGCTGTTCTGTATGACTTTGAGGCCGCCCAGGCGGATTTGCTGCGGGAGAAAAATGTTCTGGAAGGGATGCAGTCCGGACACAAGGAAGAAATCCGACAGGCAAGCGCGAAAGTCGCCGTGGTCGAAGCGAACTACCGGCGTCAGATGGCCCTGCTGGAGGCGCAGCGCATCCGCGCTCCGATCGCCGGCAGAATTTTGTCCATTCGAGCTTACCCCGGCGAGGCGATTGGCGAGTCGGGAATTCTGGATCTTGCCGATACGGGAAAGATGATGATTCTGGCGGAAATCTATGAAACCGACATTTCCCGTGTGAGGATTGGAAGCCGGGCGCAGATTCGTTCCACGGTCTTCGAAGGGGAGATAGGCGGACAGGTGGTGGAAATTGAACGGAAAGTTGAAGCGGGGCGCATTTATGCCCTGGATCCGCGCCGCCATGCCGACCGGCGCATTGTCATGGTCCGCATCAAACCGGACAAGCCTGAGCGTCTGGCCCCGTTCAGCAACGCCCAGGTCACTATCATCCTGCATACCCGATGAAGGTTTTTTCCCGCATTCAGGCCTGGCTGGCGCCGGGCGGCATTTCTCTGGCCTGGCGTCAATTGAGCTACGACAAAAAACGCTTTGCCACGGCGATTGCCGGTGTTTCTTTCGGCGTAATCATCATGCTCTTTCAGCAGGGCATCTATCAGGCCTTCCAGATCATGGTCATTCGGCCGTTTGTGGCGATGCAGGGAGAGCTGGCGCTGATCAGTCCTGATTACCAGTATTTAATGACGCCGGGGCACTTTCCTGAGCGGCGCCTTTACCAGACGATTTCCGACGGCGATGTCGAAACGGTTTATCCGGTGTCCCTTTCCTATCAAAAGTGGCGCAACCCGGAGACCGGCGGCAAGATCGACGCGGCCATGATCGGCGTCTATGCCGGCAGGAATCCTTTTATCATTCCGGAAGTGGCTTCCCGCGAAGATGTCCTGACCAGTCCGGAAAACATTTTGTTCGATGACGGATCTTCGCCGGATTTCGGCGACGTGGCCGGCCTGTTTGCAAAGCAGGGGGAAGTCGAGACGGAAATCAACGACCAGCGCATTCGGGTCAGCGGCATCTTCAGCATGGGACAGACGCTCGCGTCCTACGGACACGTCATTGTGGGAATGGAAGCCTATCAGCGTTTGAGCGGCTTGCCGTCCGGAACCATCAACCTCGGGATGATCCGCCTCAAGCCCGGGGCTGATCCGGAAGCGGTGGCTCAGCGTCTTCAGAAAATTGTTCCGGAAGATGTGCTGGTGCTCACGCGCGGACAGCTCATCAAGCGGGAGCAGGTTTACTGGCAGAACAACACACCGGTGGGTTTCATTACCATCGCCGGCATGATCCTGGCCATGTTTGTCGGCGCCGTGATCGTCTATCAGATTCTTTACACGGACATCAACGACCATTTGAAGGAATACGCCACCCTGACGGCCATTGGTCTCGGACCGGGTTATTTCGTTAAATTCATTCTTACGGAGTCCCTGATTCTGCTGGTGATCGGGTTTATTCCCGGATTGCTGATCACCGCTCTTTTGTTTTTACTGGCCGAGTCGTCGGCGGAACTGCCGACCCGGATTACCCTGTTCGACACGGCGCTGGTTTTCTGCATGGCCGCGATCATGTGCCTGATCGCGGGTTTTTTAGCGACAAGAAGGCTGCGTTCCGTTGACCCGGCCGATATTTTTTAAAGGGAATATGCGCCTATGGCGACTGCCGCGCTCCACGAAAAAGCGTTGATTTCCGCGAACGACCTGAGCCACACGTTTGGCAGCGGCGAGGTGCGTCTTCAGGTTCTGCGCAATGTCAACGTGGATTTCTACCCCGGTGAAATCGCCATCATCATGGGGCCCTCCGGCTCCGGAAAAACGACGCTGCTGACACTGGCCGGCGCTCTGCGCTCCATTCAGGAGGGCAGCATTGTCATCGGCGGGATTGAATTGCGGGGCGCGACGCCCGACAGGCTGCTGGCCGTTCGTCATCAGATTGGCTTCATCTTTCAGGCCCACAATCTGCTTGAATCCTTGAATGCCCGGGAAAATGTTCAAATGGGGCTGGTTCACCGCACCGACCTGACGATTGCTGAAATCCGTTCGCGGTCGATGGCCATGCTCGAACGGGTAGGACTGGCGGGTCATGAGCATAAACATCCGCCGCAGCTTTCCGGCGGTCAGCGGCAGCGCGTGGCCGTCGCCCGGGCCCTGGTTCGGGAACCGTCCATTATCATGGCCGATGAACCGACGGCCGCTCTGGACAAAACATCCGGCCGTGAAATCGTGGAACTCCTGCAGCGTCTGGCCCGGGAAATGCGCAGCGCCGTCCTCATGGTGACGCACGACAACCGGATTCTCGATCTGGCGGACCGGATTTTGACCCTGGAAGACGGCAACGTCGAAGAAAATCACCGCGGGCTGGAAAGGGTTGCCGGTTTGTTGAAGGAGGGCATCAACCGCATTGCGCGCTATCCGGCTTTTTTTGCCGGCGGGCCGGGGCGGACGCCGTCTTCAGACGACAAGGCTTTTGCGGACGAGACCCAACAGATGCTGTCCCGTGCGCGCGCGGACATTCACGTTCTGGTGGCCCGCCGACTCTGCGTCAACCTGGTGTTCGAGGCGAAAATGCTGGCGGAGCTGTCCGATGCCGCAAGCCTGCTGGAGGAAGGCGTACGCCAGTTCGGGGACCTTTTTTGCGCGAGGCCTGCCGCCGCTTCGGTTGATCTGGTCAACTCCTTATTTGAAAGCCTCGAATTTCTTCTGGTGACGGCCGGAGAAGCGGTTTCGTCCAGGAAGATGGAAGATATCGACATGTTGAACCGGCTCACGGAAGATCGCGGCCCGATGATGGAATCCCTGCGGGCGCGTCATTTTGAACGCGACGAAGCGGCCTCGCGCCAGGTAAAGGATTATTGTTTCGATATTTCCAATCTTTTTGCGCGCCTGATTTATTTCCTTCATGTGCTGGCCGGACAGTTGGCCGAACTTGGACGGGAGAAAAAAAACCGTGACCGGGACAAAAAAACAAAATAAATACTGCGATTGGCTTCGACATATGATATGTGCGTGCGGCGGTGGATGAAAAACGAAGGACGCCGAGAGATTCAGACGGGAAAAGAGAGGATATGCAGGTACTAAAATTCAAGTTCGGAATGAGCGGCGAGCGGGTGGACGCTTTCGGGATGCGATTTTTCGGGGATTTCGACAGCAGGACGGGGCACGGCGGAACCTTCAGCGAAATCCTTTCCGATCCGGATGCCCCCGCCATGACGAAGCACCCAAGGGTTACTCTCTGGTTCATGTTTGAAAAAATCCGGCCCTACGACAAGGTTTCCCGCCTGCTGGATCAACTGTCCGCGGGCCTGAAGAAGAAGGGATACACGATTAAAGTATCATCGATCGACGGGTTGGTGGACACCACCTCGCCGGATTACGCCGACAAACCTGAGCGCCGTTTTCCCGCCTCCTGCCGGATGCACGGCTGCAACGCAGCCGGCGGCTTTTCCGTGACGGCCGAAAAAACCGAGGCAAAGCTGAAATTTTCATCAAAGGAAGTTGCCATGATTAAAGAGATGACGGTCAAGCTTGGCCAGACCATCTATGGCCGGTCTCTCAAAATGCATTCTCTGTAGGCGGAAAGCATTGCCGGGTCCTTCCCCTTGAAAGGCCTTTTTCCACCGGCTTCCTGTTCAAAAATAAAATTCTTTGTGCAGAAACAGCGCCAGGCACGTGTCGACGACGTTTTCATCGTAGAGGACGCCCCGGTTTTGCCGGATTTCATTCAGCGCTTTTTCGATCCCGAGCGCCGGCCGGTAGGGCCGGGGAGAGGCCATGGCCTCGACGACATCGGCCACCGAGATGATTCTGGCCTCGATCAGGATCTGATCCGCGCGAAGGCCGCGGGGATATCCCGAGCCGTCCAGCCTTTCGTGGTGCTGATAGACGATTTCGGCAATCGGATACTTGTACTCGATGTTTTTCAGGATTTCGAAGCCTTCTTGCGCGTGCCGCTTCAGGATGCTGTACTCCTCGGCCGTGATCTTGCCCGGCCGGCTGAGAAACTCCGCGGGCACGTAAATTTTCCCGATGTCATGGAGCATGCCCGCCGTGTGAACGGCGCTGATGTGTTCGTCGCTGAAATTCATTTCGGCGGCGATGGCCTCGGCCAGGCGCGTCACCCTTTCCTGGTGGCCCGCGGTATAGGGGTCGCGGACTTCAACAGCCGTGGAGAGCGCGCCGGTGGTTTCGTCCAGAATGCGCCGCAGGGTGATTTCCGCGCTGATGTCGATGACGGTTCCCTGGTAATAGATGAAATTGCCCCGCTCGTCGAACATGGCGCGGACATTCAGGGAAACGGATATTTTGCCGCCGTCCCTGCGGTAGAATTGCGTTTCAAAACCCTTCACGTACCCGTCCGTTTTCAGAAGCCCGATCAGTTCCTGCCGGTCGGACGCCTCCACATAAAGATTTTCTGGACGGGACGTTGCGGCCATGTATTCTTTGGCGGAGGCGTAGCCCAGCAGGGACACCAGGGCGGCATTCGCCATCGTGCATTTGCCTTCCAGGGTGGTTTGAAAAATTCCTTCAAAGGCGTTCTCGACGATGCTGCGGTACCGGACTTCGCTTTCCTTTAAGGCCTCTTCGGAAATTTTGCGCTCGGCCACCTCGAACAGCAGATCCTCATTGAGCTTCTTGAGTTCCTTTGTCCTTTCCCGCACCTCCCGTTCCAGTTCGTCGCGGGCGTTTCGCAGAATTTTTTCCGCCTCCTTTTTTTCCGTGATGTCGTTTCCGACGGAAATGATTTCGGCGATTTGTCCTTTTTCATCGAGGACGGGCCGGTTGGTCCACAGGATCCAGACCCGGCTGCCGTCTTTTTTCATGTTTTCGTTTTCGTTGGTGGTGTGTTCGCCGGGTTTTCGGCAGACCGATGCCATGAAGGCCGCAAGATCGCGTCCGGAGGACTCCATCTGCGGAACGATGGTTCCGATCAAATTTTTTCCGATGAGCTCCTCTTTTGAAAAGCCGAAAAATTGAAGGGCGTAGTCGTTGACGAAGAGAATTTTGCCGGAAGTGTCCATGCGCAGAATGATGCTGTTGGCCAGCTCGACCATTTCGCGGTATTCCTGCTCGCATTTCCGGAAAGCCTCCGCCGCTTCTCTGTGCTTCGCGTCGGATTCCTGAAGGCGGTTCAGGGTTTTGCGCATTTGGTCCATTTCTTTTTGCAGTTTTTCTGAAGTCATGATCCGGTCCTCAACGCTCGTTGGATTGACGTCCGCCGGGATTCTTCTTTTAGCCGGCGGGACGGGATTTTCACATGAGCGACATATTTTCGGCTTCCCTCATGAGCCCTTCCCGGAACTTGGGATGAGCGATGCTGATCAGCGCCAGCGCCCTTGCCCTCGTGGATTTGCCTTTCAGGTTGACGATGCCGTACTCCGTCGCGACGTAATGCGCGTCGTTTCGGGGCGTGGTGACCATGGTTCCCGCCGGGAAACGGCTGACGATGCGCGACACTTTTTCATTTTTTGCCGTGGAATACAAAACCAGTATGGCTTTGCCTTCGGGCGAATCGTAGGCTCCCCGGACAAAATCAAGCTGTCCCCCCGTGCCGCTGTACTGCCGCCCTTCCAGGAATTCCGCGTTGCACTGCCCCAGCAGATCAATCTGAAGGATGGCGTTCACGGCCGTCATGCGGTGGTTTTGGGCGATGACGCCGGGATTCATGACGTAGGAGCTGGGATAATTTTCAAAGCTTTTGTTCCCGTTCATATATTCAAACGTCTCTTTTCCGCCGTAGGCCAGCGAAAAGATATGTTTGCCCGCATGCACGTTCTTGTGCGCTCCGGTAATTACGCCTTTTTGAATCAGATCCACCATGCCGGGGCACAGAAGCTCGGTGTGGATGCCCAGGTCCCGGTGTCCTTCCAGGCAGGGCGCGATGGCATTGGGAAGGGTGCCGATGCCCAGTTGAATTACCGCCCGGTCCGGAATGTATTCGGCGACAATCTTGCCGATGACCGGGTCCAGCGGATTCGGCTGCAGGGGCGGCAATTCCAGCAGGGGAACGGTATTTTCAACAATCATTTCGATGTCGGAGATGTGAATCAGGGCGTCGCCGTAAACGAAGGGCATGTTTTCGTTTACCTCGACGATCAGGGTTTTGCACAGCGTTGCCATGACGGACATGTAGCCGTTGCAGGGGCCGAAGCTGAAGCAGCCGTCTTCGTTCATCGGGGCAACCGTGGCCACGGCAACATCGACGTCCATCGTCTCCATGACGATTTTCGGAACCTGATGGAGATAGGCGGGGACGAATTGCGTCAACCCGACCTGGACCATGTTGCGGGAGTTTTCGCTTACGAACCAGCTGTAGGAGTCAATGACGTCGGCGATATCCGGACTTCCCAGTGTTTCGGCAAAGTGCTTCTGGGCGTTGAACGTGTAAACTTTGAGATGGTTCAGCGAGCCCAGGCGGGCGCGATGGGCGATGGCCGCCAGCAGGCCCGGCGGCTCGGCAATGGTGACGCCGTGGATCAGCGTGTCCCCGTCCTTGACGGCTTTCGCCGCTTCCTCGAACGTCGTCAATTTTTCACGGTACTGATGCGTAAAACCGGCCATTTTAATATTCCCGCCATCCCTCGACGTGCTCGGGATGACAATCCTGGGTGTCATGGTGAGCCTGTCGAACCATGACAAGGAACAAGCGGCGGCGAGCCCTTCGATAAACGCAGGGCAGGTCCCGTCGAGCGGTGAGTCCGTCGAGCGGTGAGCCCGTCGAACCATACCCCAAAATCCGTCCGCCGGTCCGTATGTTTACATGGCCCGCCCCGTCCTTTCAAGTGAAATCAGCGGCCGGGGCGTGAAAAAAACACAGGGCAAGACGGCCGTCCGGCGCGCGGAAGTTGTTGATAAATTATCGCCAATAGGGTATCCAAATCATCCGTAAAGGATCAAAGAACGAATCACGGATGACTAAGGGCGCCGATGCTGGACTCATTAATCAGGAAATATAATTCGCGGAAAATTTCCACGCAGTATCTTTTGCTGCTGATTCCGGCCATCCTGCTGCTTTTTCTTGCCTTCGGATTTGTCGCGTACACCCTGGGCAAACCGGAAGCCCTGAAAACCAATTACGAGCTAGCCGAAGTCGTTGCGAAGAAGACCAATCAGGCGCTCATGCGCTGGCTGGAGGAGCAGATCCGCACGGCGCAGACCATTGCCCGCGACCCGAGAATTATTGCCGTCGCTCTTTCCCCGGCGGACCCGCAGAAGAGAGCGGACGCGCAGAAATACCTGTCCGAGATGCACGCGCGCCATCCCTATTATGAAAATATTCCCCTTGCCGCAAAGCTTGCCCCGGACCGGACGGTTGCCGTGGACGTTCAGGGCGAAAAGAAAATCATCGGGAATGGGAATTTCTTCATCGACACGGTGGGCGGCAAAACCATCGGGAAATGCGGACCCGAATTCAGTTACATCAAGAATGTTTTTGCGGGGAAGCCTTACTTCATCAGCGAGGTATATCCCAGCATCCTCAGAGGAAACCCCATTTTTGTCGTCGCCGCACCGATCGAACACAACGGCGAGATTGTGGGCGCGACCATTGTCGCCCCGAGAATGGATTATTTCACGGAGTTTTTCGTTGAGAAATCCGTCATCGGCGCGACCGGCTACCTTTCGATGATCGATCAGGACGGCATGATCATTTCCCATCCGCAAAAATCTCTGATCCTGAACAAGAAAGGCCCGGCGCTGGTGAAACCCGTGATGGACAAGATTGCCGCCGGCGAATCCTATTTTCTGTCCGACTTTGCGGGCACCACCAAGGCCTACTACGTGGAAAAGCTGACCACGGCGCAGTTTCACATGGAGGACAGCTGGTACATCATTTTCTGCCGGAACTACGATGAGGTGCTCTCCGACATTTTCGCCTTTCTGCTGAAGCTGCTGATCAGCATGCTCCTGGTGGCCGTCGCGGTCGCGCTGCTCGTCTATTTCCTGACCCGAAGCCTGGTCGGCAAACCGATGGAAAAGCTGACCGGCGCGGCGGACAGCGTCGCCAAAGGCGATCTGCGCGTCCAGATCGATCCCGGCAGCAGCCGCAACGAGGTGGGCCAGCTCAGCCGCTCCATCAACAACATGACCCGAAGCATTCGGGAGCAGACGATCCGAATCCGGGAGGCGGTCGATACCCTCAACGCGACCACGGCCTCCATCGTTTCGGCCTCGGGCCGCCAGGAAGAGGCGATGAAGAGTCTGGAAGGAAACGTGGCGCAGGTGGGGGTTTCTTCCAGACAGATCTCGGCGACGTCCCAGGAGCTGGCCGGCACCATGGAGAACGTCAAAAATTCCGCCGGCGAAGCCTCCCGGCAGGCCAACGCCGGTCAGAAGAGCCTTTCCGGTCTGCAGGGCGCCATGCAAAGCCTCTCCGCGGGAACGGACAGCATTTCGGAAAAACTCGCGTTGATGCGCCAGAAGGCGGCGAGCATCGACAGCATTATTGCGACGATTACCAAGATTTCAGACCAGACGAACCTCCTGTCGCTCAACGCCGCCATCGAAGCGGAAAAGGCGGGGGAATACGGAAGGGGCTTTTCCGTGGTTGCGCGGGAAATCGGACGGCTGGCCAATGAAACCGCCATTTCAACGCTGGATATTTCCGACATTATCAGCGAAATGCAGGCATCGGTCGCGGACGGCGTGAGCGAGATGGACCATTTTCGCCAGGAGGTCGCCTGCGGGGTCCGCTCCGCCGAAGATGCGACGATACAGCTCACTGAGGTGATCGCCCGTGTGGCCAATCTCGGCCCGGAATTAGAAAAGGTCAATGAAGGCATGCGCTTCCAGTCCCTGGGCTCCCGCCAGATCAGCGAAGCCATGGCCGAACTGAACGCAGGCGCGGCGCAGTTGACCGGTTCTCTGTCCCAGTTTAAAGCCGTCACGGAGCAGTTGAATACCGCCGCCAGAGGACTGAGCGAGACCGTCTCCCGCGTCGTCGTGTAATGCGCTTTTGCGTTCGTGCTTCGCATGAAGAAAACCCGGAGGGTTTATGGATTTTGGATTGAAAAATAAAATAGCCGTCGTCGCCGCGGCAAGCCGGGGACTGGGCAGGGCGGCGGCGCGTCAGCTTGCGCTGGAAGGTGCGACGGTGGTCATCTGCGCGCGGCGCAAAAAGGAAATCAACCGGACGGCCTGCGAGATTCAGGAAGAAACCGGTTCGGTCGTCGTTTCCGTTCGGGCCGATGTCACCAAACCCAAGGACGTTCGGGAGCTGGTTTCGCAAGCCCGCAGGCGCTTCGGCACGGTTCATGTTCTGGTCGTAAACGCCGGCGGGCCTCCGGCAGGCGAGATGCTTGCGCTGACCGACAAAGACTGGCAAAAGGCGCATGAGCTGACGCTGATGAGCATGGTGCGTCTGACCCGCGCCGTGCTGCCCATGATGGTGCGGCAGGAGTGGGGCAGGATTATTACCATCAACTCGATTGTCGCCAAGCAGCCCGTCAATGAACTGCTGCTCTCCGCCGCGATACGCCCCGGCATCGGCGGCCTTGTCAAGGTGCTGGCCAACCAGTATGCAAAATACAACATTACGATCAATACCGTGTGCCCCGGCCACATTCGAACCCAACGGCAGGAGGAGCTGGCCCGTTTCCGAGCCGAAGCACGGCGGATCTCCATCGAGCGGTATTTTGCCGAAACGGCCGCCGCCATCCCCGCCGGAAGACTGGGCCGGCCGGAAGAAATCGGAAGCGTCGTGGCGTTTCTCGCGTCGGAACAGGCCGCCTACATCAACGGAGTGAATCTGCTGGTGGACGGAAGCGCGGCCAAGGGCGTTCATTGATGAGAAAAAAACGAAGCAGTCAGTCCAGGCTGAAAAAAGACGTTCTGGAAAAAAGCCTCTGCACCGGCTGCGGTGCGTGCGTGGGGCTGTGCCCTTATCAGGCGGTTTACAAAGACAGAACCGTTCAGCTTTTTGACTGTGACCTGCCCGACGGCAAATGTCGCGCCTTTTGCCCCCGAACACCTTCCGATCTGCCGCTTCTTCGGGAAAGCCTTTTTGACGCTTCAGACGCGACCGACGAAATCGGCCCGGTGAAGGAGTATTGGCTCACCCGAGCGAAGGACGAGGGACTGCGGTCCCGCGCGCAGCACGGCGGAACCGTGACGGCGCTCCTCGGGCTGGCGATGTCCGAAGGATGGATCGACGCGGCGATCGTTTCCGGCCGTCTGGATGGACGCGAACCCGAAGGCCTTCTGATCGACCGCGCGGAAGAGCTGGCGGATTATGCTCAAAGCCGGTTTTGGGCGGCGCCGACGGTCGCCGCGTTTCACCGCGCGCCGGAAAGCGGCGCGGGCAGACTTGGCATCGTGGCCACGCCCTGCCAGGCGATCGCGCTGGCCAAAATCAGGACGGCGAAAATCGACGGATACCGAAAGGGCGGGTCGCTTTCGCTGGTGATCGGTTTGTTTTGCGGCTGGACGCTCGCCCTCGATCGTTTTCAGAATCTTCTGGAAAAATATCAACTTTCCGCGTCAGCCCTGACCGGCATGGATATTCCCGCGGGGAAAAATGTTCTCGAACTCCGCACGGCCGGGGGCTCGGCAAATGTGCCGATGGACGAGGTGGATTCCTGTGTGCGTGAAGCCTGCCGCTGCTGCGTCGATTCCACGGCGGAGTTTGCCGACCTGTCCGTGGGCGCCGCCCGCTTCGGCGCGAATCCGGAGGAAATGCGCGGCTGGAATCAGGTGATTGTCCGCAGCGGTGCGGGACAAAAACTGGTTTCACTGGCGCGCCAACGGGGCGTTCTGGAATTTCGAGAGGCGCCGCCGCCGGCGCTTGTGGAACTGAAAAACGCGGCGGCGGAAAAAAAGAAAAAGGCGCTGGTCCGCATTATCGCCAAAAGCCGGTCGCCCAAAAATCTGCTGTATTTGAACCCCGACGATCCGGTGGTAAGAAAATATTTAAAGTAGGGAACAGTCGCGCCGCCCGCAGGGGTGGTTCAAACCGTTTTCTGCGAGTGACGAGAGACGAGATGCATATGACAAAATTACTCTCACCGGCGAAATCAAAGGTTTTGTTTCTGGGAAACGAAGCCATTGCCCGCGGAGCGCTGGAAGCGGGCGTTTCGGTGGCGACCGGCTACCCCGGCACGCCTTCTTCCGAGGTGATCGAGTCGCTTGCGCGTGTGGCGCAAGAGCGGAATCTTTACGTGGAGTGGTCGGTCAACGAGAAGGTCGCGCTAGAGGTGGCGGCGGCCGCTTCCTTTGCGGGCCTGCGTTCGATGGCGGTCATGAAACAGAACGGCGTGAACGTGGCGTCGGACTTTCTGCTGCACCTGACGGCCTCGGGAACCCGCGGCGGCATCGTGCTGGTTTCCTGCGAAGATCCGGGGGCGCTCTCCAGCGTCAACGAAGGGGAGTCGCGCTATTTTGCCGGCATGCTGGAGATGCCGCTTTTGGAACCGGCGGATTTTCAGGAAGCCAAGGACATGACGAAATGGGCTTTTGAGCTTTCCGAAGCGATCGGCAACGTCGTGATGCTGCGCTCCGTCACGCGTATGTCGCACGCCAGCGGAAACGTGGTTTGCGGAAAATTCCCGGCAAAAACCCGAAAGGCGGCGTTTGAATACGGCGGGCCGATTATGGATTCGCAAACCGGTCCGATGATCAGCACTCCGGTGGTCGCCAAGCATCTGCTCCGCCGGCAAAAGCTCAAGGCCGTTTGCGCCCTGTTTGAAAAAAGTCCGTTCAACCGCTATACGGGTCCGGCGCGGCCCGATCTGCTCCTCATCACGGCCAGCGCCTGCTGGCTTTATGCCGTGGAGGCGGTCGAAATGCTGGGACTGCAAAAGAGGGTGGGCATTTTGAAGCTTGGAACCACCTGGCCCCTGCCGCCGCGCCTGGTGTCCGGTCATTTGCGGAAAGCCGGAAAGATATTGATCGTGGAAGAGGTGATGGCGTTTCTGGAAGAAAACGTCAAGGTCCTCGCCGCCGGCGACCCGAAGCTTTCGGGCGGCAAAACGTTTTTTGGTAAATATGACGGAACGCTTCCGTTTGCCGGGGAGCTCAACCCCGATATCGTGGCGGACGCCCTGGCGAAGATTTTCAGGATGAAGCGCGGTTCGCTGCCCTCTTCCTATCTGGAGGAGGCGCGCAAAACGGCGGCGCTGCTGCCCCCCCGGGAGCAGACGTTTTGCGCCGGCTGTCCGCACCGCGCATCCTTCTGGAGCATTCACAACGCCATCGCACTGGACGGCCGCGAGGGGTTTGTCTGCGGCGACATCGGCTGCTATTCCATGGCCGCCCTCACGCCGGCCAACGGTTACTGGACCATGCCGACGCTTCATTCCATGGGGTCCGGAACGGGTCTTGCCAGCGGTTTTGCAAAGCTCTCGCCGTTCGGATTTCAAAAGCCCGTTCTGACGGTCTGCGGTGATTCCACATTTTATCACGCGGTGATCCCGGCGCTCATCAACGCGCAGCACAACCGCGCGGACATCACGTTCATTGTGCTGGATAATCAGGGGACGGCCATGACGGGGTTTCAGCCGCATCCGGGCATTGAGGTGAACGCGCTCAAGGAAAGTGTTCCGGCCGTCGATATCGCTTCCATCTGCCGGGCGATCGGCGCGAGAGTGGCGCTCTGCGACCCCTTTGACCTTGCGGCAACCGGGGCGGCGCTCACGGATTTTCTGGCCGAAAAAGGTTCGCTCAAGGTGCTGATTCTGCGCCAGGCCTGCGCGCTCAGCCCCGAAAAAAAGGGTAAAAAAACGTTCGAGATGAAGGTGGACGAAGATCTGTGCCTGGGGGATGCCTGCGGCTGCAATCGCCTGTGCACGAGGATTTTCCGCTGTCCGGCCCTCGTCTGGGACCGGAAAAAGAAAAAGGCGGCCATTGACGAGGTGGTCTGCGCCGGCTGCGGCGTGTGCGCCTCGATTTGTCCGCGCAAAGCGATCATAAAAATGCAGAAAACGGTCTTGTGACCTCGCGCCGCCTTCAGGTTGTTATGTAGTCGGGTTATTGAAAACGTTTTTTACGGGGATAAAGCCCATGAAATCAAAATCTCAAAAAGTCACCCTCAACCTGATTCTCACGGGCGTGGGCGGGCAGGGCAACGTCATGGCGTCGCGCACACTGGCGGGCATGCTCGTGGACGCGGGCTATGTCGCAACCATCGGCGAAACGTTCGGCATGTCGCAGCGCGGAGGGTCGGTGATGAGTCATCTGCGCATTTCCCCCGACGCGGTGAGAAGTCCGCAGATTCCCCGAGGCGCCGCCGATGTCATTGTGGCGCTGGAGCCGCTGGAGGCCCTTCGCGTTTTGACGATGTACGGCAATCCCGAGGTCTCGCTTATTGCCAATTCCCGTTCGATTGATCCCGTCGGAGTGATTACGGGCGAGCGAGATTACCCCTCTGAAGAAACGATCCGTTCCGCCTTTGAGCGGCTGACGGCCCGGTACTGGCTCTTTGACGCGACGGCCGCGGGCCTTTCCCTGGGCAATCCGGTGCTGAGCAATATCGTCATGATCGGCGCGCTGGCCGGGACGGGCCTTTTGCCCATCGACCGGCGGATGTTCGCAAAAGAGATTCGCAAAACCCAGTCGCCGGAAAAATGCGCTTTAAATCTGAAGGCTTTTGACGCGGGCGTCTCCATGATTAAATAAAAGTTGACGATCCGGCGGTAAACCTTATATTACTCATTCACAAATCATTTCCCGAGGTGAAACTTCATGACCAATATTTATTCCGCGATAAAAGTAAGCGACCATGTGTACTGGGTGGGCGCCATCGACTGGTCGATCCGCGATTTTCACGGCTACACCACGCCCCGCGGAAGCACGTACAACGCCTACCTGATCCTGGCGGACAAAATCACGCTCATCGACACGGTCAAAAAACCCTTCATGGAGGAAATGCTGGCGCGGATCGCATCCGTAATCGATCCTGCCAAAATCGACTACATTGTTTCCAACCACTCCGAACAGGACCATTGCGGATGCCTCTCGCAGGTGGTCGGGCTGGTCAAGCCCTCCAAAGTGTTTGCCTCGGCCGTCGGGGTGAAAAACCTCAACGACATTCTTCACAATGATTATCCGATTCAGGCGGTCCGGGAAGGGGAGACGCTTTCCCTGGGCAACATGGAGCTGACCTTCATGGAAACCAGAATGATCCACTGGCCGGATTCCATGTTTACGTATCTGGCCGCGGACGGCCTGCTGTTTTCGCAGGACGCCTTCGGCATGCACCTGGCGACGTTCGAGCGCTTTGCCGACGAACTGCCGGCCGACATGCTGGAATACGAAGCCGCCACATACTACGCCAACATTGTTCTGCCCTATTCGCCGGTGGTTCTCAAAGCCATGGAAAGGGTGGCGGCAACGGGCTGGGCGATCAAAATCATCGCGCCGGACCACGGGCCGGTATGGCGCAAAGACCTGGGCTTCATCCTGGAGCGGTATCAGAAATGGGCCGAGCAGAAGCCGTCCAACAAGGCGGTGGTGCTTTACGCAACCATGTGGCATTCCACCGAAATGATGGCCAGGGCCATTGCGGAGGCTCTGGCGCAGGCGGGCGTAAAGGTCAAAATTCTTTCCCTCAACGAAGTGCACCGCAGCGAAGTGATCTTCGAGCTGCTGGACGCGGGGGCGCTGATCGTCGGTTCTTCCACGCTCAACAATAACATGCTGCCGCAGATGGCCGACGGGATGACCTATATCAAAGGGCTCAAGCCTGCCAATCTGGCAGGCGCGGTGTTCGGCTCGTTCGGCTGGAGCGGCGAGGCGGTGAAAGATCTGGAAGCGGTTCTTCGGGAAATGAAGGTGGACGTGGTGGCCGAAACGGTTTCGGCAAAACATGTGCCGGGTCCGGATGTGCTCGGGAAATGCCATGAACTGGGGAGGGCCGTTGCGTCGGAACTGGCCAAAAGATTGTCCCCGATATGAAATAAGACCACTCAAGGAGGCGAACCATGAAAAAGTATGTATGCGATGTATGCGGTTATGTTTATGACCCGGACCAGGGAGACGAAGAAGGCGGAATCCCCCCCGGAACGGCGTTTGAGAAGCTTCCCGCCGATTGGACCTGTCCGGTTTGCGGCGCCGATAAAAGCGAGTTCAAGCCGGAATAGGCGTTTTTTCAGAAAGGGGTAAGCGATGGATGAAAAAATTCGGGAAGCTCTTCGCGAGGCTTACGTCGGCGAAGCGAAGGCCGCCCTGCGGCTCAGCATGTTCGCGGACAAAGCCGAGCAGGAAGGTTATCCGCAGATCGCGCGCCTTTTTCGCGTGATTGCTTTTTCGGAAGAGATCCACGGCAAGCGGGCGCTTCGCGTGCTCAAGGAAATTAAAACCACGGAAGAAAACCTCGCGGAAAGCTTCGAGTCGGAAAAAACGGTGGCGGAAATCGCCTATGACCGCTTCGTGAAGATGGCGGAGCAGGCGGGCGACAAGCAGGCCCTTCTGCACTTCAGCCAGAGCCGCGACGTCGAGGAGACGCACGCCAAGCTCTACAAGCAGGCCATGAACCACTTCATGGAAGAGCGCCAAACCGTTTATCATGTCTGCAAGGTCTGCGGCTACGTGGCGGACGGCGTATTGCCGGAGGAATGTCCGGTTTGCGCGGCGAAAAAAGACCAGTTTACGACTTTTGACCGCTAGGATTGGGCGTTCGTGATGGCGTATGGTCGAATTTTCCCAGTGCTGCTGGCTTTTGTTTTGCTGATCCTGCCGATCAAGGCTGCCGGCGCGGAGAAGCCTCTGTGGGAAGTGGGAGTCGGCGGCGGTTTTCTGATGATGCCGGATTACCGGGGATCGGACAAGACGCGGCCGTACCTGCTGCCGTTTCCCTATGCGGTTTACCGGGGCGGCATTTTTCGCCTGGAGGACAAAAGGCTGACCGCCAGGCTTTTCAAAACCGACCGCGTAACCCTCGATGCGAGCGGCTACGGGGCCGTGCCCGTGAAGAGCGACGACAATGAAGCGCGCCGCGGCATGGAGGACCTGGATCCCACGTTTGAATTCGGCCCGGCGCTGCGCATAAAGCTTTTGGACTCCCGGGAAAACTGGCATCGCCTGAGCCTGGCCTTTCCCGTCCGGGCGGTTTTTTCGACGGACTTTCGCTCCGTGCGCTACGAGGGATGGGTCTTTTCCCCCCGGTTGAACTTTGAAAAAGGCAATGTGATTCCCGAAACGGGCATCTACCTGGGAGTTTCGGCCGGGCCGATGTTCGGCGACCGAGGCTGCCATCAATATTTTTACAACGTGGAACCCCCTTACGCCGCGGCTGACCGCCCGGCCTACGATGCGGGCGGAGGCTACAGCGGCTCCACCCTGACCGTCGGGCTGGGGAAGAATTACAGGTCCTTTCATTTTCACGCCTTCGTCAGCGCCGATTTTCTGCAGGGCGCCGTTTTTGAGGACAGCCCGCTGGTCAAGACGAAAACATCCTGGATGAGCGGGTTCAGCGTCACGTGGATCTTTCTGAAATCGAAAAAAACCGTGGCGGACGATACGCCTTACTGAGGAGGAATATGGCAGCGGGCCAGGGATCATTCATAACGGTTCTTCTCATACGGTGGCTGGTCATTACCGCGGCCATTGTGCTTGCGTCGAGCCTCCTTCCCGGCATTCACGTGGCGTCTCTGGCGACGGCCTTTCTCGCCGCCGCGATCCTGGGCGTTCTGAATACTTTTCTTCGCCCCGTCCTGCTCCTTCTGACGCTGCCGCTGACCATTCTGACGCTGGGCATCTTTGCTTTTGTGCTCAACGCTCTCATGCTGATTCTGGTGGCTTATTTCGTCCCGGGACTGGAAATTGACGGTTTTTTCTGGGCGTTTCTCGGCGCCCTGATCGTCAGCATCGCCAGTTGGCTCGCCAACCGTTTTATCTATCAGCAACAGGCCGCTCCTCGCGGGAAGCCCGACGTGATTGATCTGGAGCGGGGGGATGACGGGAAATGGCGCTGAACGCGACGTTCAATCTGACCCCGGCGATGAAGCAGTACGTCGAGATCAAGGAAAAATATCCGGACTGCATTTTGTTTTACCGCATGGGCGATTTCTACGAGATGTTTTTCGAAGACGCGCAGAGGGCCGCGCCGCTTCTGGAAATCACGCTCACCTCCCGCAATAAATCCAGCCAAGACGCGGTCCCGCTTTGCGGAGTTCCCTATCACGCCGCTTCGGCCTACATCACAAGGCTTGTGGAAAAAGGATACAAGGTGGCCGTCTGCGAGCAGGTGGAGGACCCGAAAAACGCCAAAGGCATCGTCCGGCGCGAAGTCGTCCGCGTGATCACGCCGGGGCTGGTTCTGGACGAGGAAAACCTGAAAGCCTCCGAAAACAACTATCTGGCCTGCCTGGCCGCCGGCCCCGACGCGCTGGGCCTGGCGTTTCTGGATTTGTCCACCGGCGAGTTTTACATCTCCGAATTTCCGGGACGCGACGCGCTTCTCGCCGCCTCGGGGCCGCTGGCCTTTCGGGAGCTGCTGGTGGACAGAAATTTTCCCGATCCGGCGCTCGTCAAAATGCTGGAGGCCCGAATGCCGTCCGTTTGCGTCAACACGATCGATGCGGCCGGTTTCGAGCCCGGACAGGCGGATGAGATTCTGGAGAAGGAGCTCGATGCGGCGGTGCTGGAAAAATCAGGCATCCGGGGCTTTCGCGCGGCGAAAAACGCCGCCGCCGGAATTCTGCGCTACGTGAACGCCACGCAGAGGGTTCGCGCCGGCCATATTTCCGCCATTCGGGAATACGCGCCCCGGAATTACATGATGCTCGATGAGGCCGCCCGCCGAAACCTGGAAATCTTCGCCACGCTTCAGGACGGAAGAAGCGCGGGATCCCTTTTCCACCTCATCAACGAAACCCTGACGCCGATGGGCGCCCGGCGCCTGCGGTGGTGGATGGGCTATCCGCTTACGGCGCCGGAAAAAATCCGCGAGCGGCTGGCGGCCGTGGCGGAAATCAGGGAAAGCCACGCGGCGCGCGCACAGCTTCGCAAAATTCTTTCCGGCGTCTATGACCTGGAAAGACTGGCCGGACGCATCGCGCTCATGGCGGCCACGCCGCGCGACCTCGTCGCGCTGAAAACGTCTCTTGCCGTTTTGCCCAGCCTGCGATCCGGGCTGGAAGAATTTACCGCGCCCGCTCTCAGTGCCTTGCGCAAAGACATGACGGACATGTCCAAGACGGTTCAACTCCTTTCCCGCGCGATCGTCGCCGATCCTCCCGCCCGCGCGCAGGACGGGGGATTTATCGCCGCGGGCTTTGATGAGGAGCTGGATCGCCTGCGCTTTGTCAGCGCCGACGGCAAGCAGTGGATCGCGGCGCTCGAAGCCCGGGAGCGTCAGACCACGGGCATCCACTCGCTCAAAGTCGGCTACAACAGCGTTTTCGGCTACTATATTGAAGTGACCAAGGCCAACGCCGCGCTGGTGCCGGACTCCTACGTGCGCAAGCAGACGCTGGTCAACGCGGAGCGCTACATCAACCAGGAATTGAAAGAGTTCGAACAGACGGTGCTCCACGCCGAGGAAAAAATCCGCGCGCGGGAAAGTGAACTCTTCGGCGCGCTTCGCGAAAGCCTGCTGCCGGACATTCCCGTCATTCAGTACAACGCCTTTTGCGTGGCCGAACTGGATGCGATCTCGGCTCTTGCGGAAACGGCAGAGAAGCATTCCTATGTCTGCCCGGAAATCAGCGAAGACGACGTGATCGACATTCGGGACGGCCGCCATCCGGTGGTCGAAGCAGCCCTCAAAAAGGAAGGCTTCGTGCCCAATGACACGCTGCTCGATCTCGGCCAAAACCGTCTGCTGGTCATTACCGGGCCCAACATGGCCGGAAAGTCCACGTATATCCGCCAGGTGGCCCTGATCGTGATTCTGGCGCAAATGGGCAGTTTCGTTCCCGCCTCCAGCGCCCGCATCGGCGTGGCCGACAAAATCTTCACGCGCATCGGCGCCTCGGACAGCCTGGCCAAAGGCCAGAGCACGTTTATGGTGGAGATGATGGAAACGGCTCAGATTCTCACTCAGGCAACGCCCCGCAGCCTGGTCATTCTGGACGAGGTGGGCCGGGGCACATCCACGTTTGACGGCCTCAGCATCGCCTGGGCGGTGGCCGAGCATCTTCACGATCTCGCCGGGCGGGGCGTGCGCACGCTGTTTGCCACGCACTACCACCAGTTGACCGACCTGGCCGCGTCCAGGCAGGGCGCGAAAAACTACAACATTGCCGTCAAGGAATGGGGGGAAAAAATCATTTTCCTGCGCCGGATCATGGAGGGGGGGACGAGCCGCAGCTACGGCATCGAAGTGGCGAGAATCGCCTCCGTCCCGGCGGATGTCATTGCCCGGGCCAGGGAAATCCTGCACAATCTGGAGAAGGGGGAATTCGACGAAATCGGCATGCCGCGGATCGCCCGCGGCCGGAATGTCCGAAAGCCGGCCAACCCGCAGTTGAGTCTGTTCGCGGAGGGCGAGGACATCGTCCTTGAAGAAATCCGCCGGCTGGACGTTTCTTCGATGACGCCGCTGGAGGCGCTCAACATCCTCAGCGAGCTGAAAAGCAAATTATGACCGGGAAAACAAAAAGAAATCGGCCCATGACCACGCGGTCCTTTAATAAGCGAACCGGCATACTGATGCTGGCGGCGGCCGTTCTCGCGGCAGGGGTGCTTTACGCGCCCCGGTATCTGGCGTATTCGACCGGCGGCGCCAGGGCGGATGCCGTCGTGGTTCTGCTGGGGCCCGTTTTCAACGACCGGGACCGCTACGCCAGGGATTTGATGAACCGGGGAATGGCGGACTATCTCGTGATTCCCGCCTATCAGAAGCTCTTCAGCGCTGACCGGGGAAAACTGAAGGCCGTTTTCATTCCAAAAGACCCGGACCGCCTCAAGAAAAACCCCGACTCCGCCTGGCCGCCATTTTACGAAGACACTCACCTGGAGCTCATCGAGGCGAAAAGAATCATGCGTCAATACGGGCAGAAAACGGCGATCTTCGTGAGCTCTCCCTACCACATGCGGCGCATCCGCATTATGGTCGGCAGGGAATTCGGAACGTCCGACGGACATTGCTTTTTGCCGACGCCCTACGAAAAAGCCCCGGTGAATGTCTGGGAGCTTAAGGCCTCGGACTGGAGAAAAGTGGGCAGGGAATACCTGAAGATCGTATGGTTTCTCGTTTATTCCCCGTGGGTCCGCTGACGGCTTACAGGTCTTCTTTGAGATAGGGCAGGGCCAGCTGAACCTTTTTGAGCGCCTGCTTTTCAATCTGGCGGGCGCGCTCGCGGGTGATGTTGTATTTGTCGCCGATTTCCTGCAGGGTCAGCGGATCATCGGCCATGACGCGGTGCTGAATGATGTAGCTTTCCCTTTCGTTTAGCCTGGCCAGGGCGCCGGCGATGTGCCGTTTGACCAGGCTTCTCTCTTCATGCTTGATCAGGGAGACTTCCTGGTTGTCCCCGTCATGGGTCAGAAAATCCAGGTGGGACGTTTCGCCGTCGTCGTTGATGAGTTCGTTGAGTGACAGGTCGCGCGCGCCCATCCGCAGATCCATTTCCGCGACCTCGGAGCCCTTGACGCCCAGCGAGTCGGCGATCTCGCTGAATTCGGGATTCTTCTTCGAGATCGTTTCCAGCTGTTTCCGGGCCTGGCTCAGTTTGAAGAAAAGCTTGCGCTGCGCCTGCGTGGTTCCGATCTTGACGAGGCTCCAGGATTTGATCAAATAGTTCTGAATATAGGCGCGGATCCACCAGACCGCGTAGGAAATCAGGCGGTAGCCTTTCTCCGGGTCGAATTTCTTGACGGCGTGAATCAGTCCGATGTTGCCTTCCTGAACGAGATCGGACAGCTTGAAGCCGTAACTCCGGTATTCATGGGCGATTTTCACGACAAACCGCAAATTGGAAACGATCAGTTTTTCCGCCGCTTCCATGTCGTTGTCCTTTTTCAGCCGCATGGCCAGTTTGAATTCTTCCTCGGCGGTCAAAAGGGGAAAGCGGTTGATCTCCGCGATATATAAGTCCAGAGTGCCGGTGACGACGGGTAACTTCAACGGGCGGGCCTCCTCAGTCCAAAAAACCTGATCTGGTAGATACCGAAGAGTGAATGAGCGGTCAAGCAAATATTTCCCGGCGGCCGTCCGCGGCTTGACAGGCTGGCTTCAAATGCTTATTTTAGGCTCAAAAAAGAACCGGGAATGAATATGAAATCCGTGAACAAGACGATGATCGAAACGGCCATCAAGCTCGCGAAAGGCGTCAAGGCCGGCTGCGTTCTGGTCTGCGTGGATGTCCGAAGCGAACTGGCCGAGCTTTCCGAGGAAGAGAGAAAATCAGTCCGGTTCGTTCTCGTTCTGCGGGAGGACGAGGAGCTGCCGGAGAAGCTGCTGCCGGCGGCAAAGAAACTGGAGCTTCCCGACGTCAATCTGACCCGCGTCGGAAAAATCAAGATCGCCATTGCCAAGGGCATCGTCTCCGGCCTGTTTAAAAAGGGCGACAAGGTCGTCTGCCTGTCCGGCGTGCCGAAATTCGGGTATGCGGACAGCATCTTTTTCATTGACGTCGGCCGCGAGTTCGAAATCCTGACATCCGACGACATCAGCGATGTCGTGGAAGCCGTGCGGCCCGAGGTTTTCAACGCCGTTTTGAACATCGCCTGCGAACTGGCGGCCCAGGGGCGCGAAAACCGGAAGGTCGGAACGATTTTCGTTCTGGGGGACGATGAGAAAGTGATGCAGCTTTCCCGGCAGATGATCATCAATCCGTTCAAGGGATATTCCGAGGAGCAGCGCAACATTCTGAATCCGGAGCTGGAGGAAACCATCAAGGAGCTTTCCGCCATCGACGGCGCGTTCGTGATCAAGACAGACGGCGTGATCGTTACGGCGGGACGCCATTTGAACGCGGCGCTGGACAGCAAAGATTTCCCTTCGGGCCTGGGGAGCCGCCATATCGCAGCGGCCGGCATCACCAATGTGACCCGCGCGGTGGCGATGGTGATCTCCCAGTCTTCGGGAAACGTCAGCGTCTTTAAAAACGGAAAGCTTTTCGTGACGATTGAAAAACCCGTGGAGTAGAAAGAGGAAGACCATGAGATTTGATAAATTTACCTTGAAAGTGCAGGAGGCGCTTCAGGATGCGCAGACGCTGGCCGGAACGCTCGGCCACCAGGCCATCGAGCCGGAGCATCTGCTCGCTTCGCTGCTGCAGCAGCAAGACGGGATTGCCGGCGCCATTCTGAATAAATTAAACGTTTCTCCCCGAAAGGTGGAGCAGGAACTCCATATTGATCTGAAAAAGCAGCCCGGCGTCGAAGGCGCGGGCGCCGGTCAGGCTTACCTGGGCGGCAGGCTCAACAAGCTGTTGGATAAGGCAATGACCGGCGCGCTCCAGCTCAAGGACGAATATGTCAGCGCCGAGCATGTGCTGGTGGCCATGTCCGAGGAAAAGGAAGGGAAGACGGGTAAAATTCTGCGGCAAAACGGCGTCACGAAAGACAATATCTTAAAGGTGCTCGTGGACATCCGCGGCAATCAGCGCGTGACGGACCCCAATCCGGAAGGCAAGTATCAGGCCCTGGAGCGCTACGCCAAAGACTTCAATGAGCTGGCCCGTACGGGAAAGTTTGACCCGGTCATCGGCCGGGATGAGGAAATCCGCCGCATCATGCAGGTGCTCTCAAGGCGCACCAAGAATAATCCGGTCTTGATCGGAGAGCCGGGCGTCGGCAAGACGGCCATTGTGGAAGGCCTCGCCCAGCGCATCGTCAACGGCGACGTGCCGGAAAATCTGAAAAGCAAGCGCGTGATCGGTCTGGATGTCGGCGCTTTGATCGCGGGCGCGAAATACCGCGGTGAATTTGAAGAAAGGCTCAAGGCGGTTTTGAAGGAAGTCATCAGCGCCGAAGGCGAGATCATCCTTTTTATCGATGAAATCCATACGGTGGTCGGCGCGGGAGCCTCGGAAGGATCGATGGACGCCTCCAACATGCTCAAACCCGCCCTGGCGCGCGGCGAGCTGCGCTGCGTCGGCGCAACGACGCTCAATGAATACCGCAAGTACATCGAAAAGGACGCGGCGCTCGAGCGGCGCTTTCAGCCGGTTTTAGTCAAGGAGCCGACGGTGGAGGATACCATCGCCATTCTGCGCGGCCTCAAGGAGCGCTACGAAGTGCATCACGGCGTGCGAATCAAGGATTCGGCGATTGTGGCCGCCGCTACCCTGTCTCACCGCTATATCGCCGACCGGTTCCTGCCGGACAAGGCGGTGGACCTGATCGACGAAGCCGCGTCCCGGCTGCGGATCGAACTGGATTCGATGCCGTCCGAAATCGACGCGATCGACCGCCGAATCATTCAGCTCGAAATCGAAAAGCAGTCGCTCAAAAAGGATACGGACAAGGCGGCGCTGGAGCGGCGCGACAAGATTGAAAAGGAACTGGCCGGACTCCAAAGCGAGATGGACCGGATGAAGATGCACTGGTCGTCGGAAAAGGACATCATTAAAAAGATTCAGCAGATCAAAAGCCAAATGGAAGCGCTGAAAACGGAGGAAGCCGGCGCGCAGCGCGAAGGCAACCTGGCGCGTGCGGCCGAAATCCGCTACGGCAAAATGGTCGAGCTTTCCAAAGCGCTGGAAACCGATCAGGCAAAGCTTTCGGACGTACAGAAAAACAACCGGATGCTCAAAGAGGAAGTGGACGCCGAGGACGTGGCCGAAGTCGTTTCCAACTGGACGGGGATTCCGCTTTCCCGCATGATGGAGAGCGACGTGCAGAAGCTGATCCACATGGACGAGCGGCTTCAAATGCGCGTGATCGGTCAGGACGACGGCATCGGGGCTGTCTCGGCGGCGCTTCGGCGCGCGCGCTCCGGCCTGCAGGATCCGAACCGTCCGATCGGGTCGTTCATCTTCCTGGGGCCGACCGGCGTTGGCAAGACGGAACTTGCGCGGGCGCTGGCGGAGTTCATGTTCGACAACGAGCAGGCGATGATCCGCATCGACATGTCGGAATACATGGAAAAACACGCGGTGGCGCGGCTCATCGGCGCTCCGCCCGGCTACGTGGGCTATGATGAAGGCGGCTACCTCACCGAAGCCGTCCGGCGCAAGCCTTACAGCGTCCTGCTGTTTGACGAAATCGAAAAGGCGCATCCGGATGTGTTCAATATTCTCCTGCAGATTCTGGATGACGGAAGGCTTACCGACGGGCACGGCCGCACGGTGGATTTCAAAAACACGGTCGTGATCATGACCTCCAACGTCGGAAGCGGGTGGATTCAGGATCCGTCGCTGGAGGAAGAAGAAAAGAAAAACCGTTCGATGGAAGCCCTGCGCGCGACCTTTAAACCGGAGTTTCTAAACCGCATCGACGACATCATCATGTTCCACGGCCTGACGCTCGAGGACATTCACCGGATCGTCGGCATCCAGCTCGGCCTGATCGGCAGGCGGCTCGCGGAGCGCAAGCTCTCCATCGAATTGACAGAAGCGGCGAAAAAATATATAGCCGAAGAGGGCTACAGCCCGGTTTACGGGGCGAGACCGCTCAAGCGGGCGCTGCAGAAACTTGTTCTGGATCCGCTGGCCATGGACCTGCTGGCCGGTAAATTCTCCGAAGGCGACCACATCGTCATCGGCGTTTCCAAAGGGGAGATTACGTTCAGCAAGAAATAGTGGATGGTGTATGGTGGATAGTGAACGGATTTGTGGAAATCGCTGAAATGCGGAACAAAACTTTTGTAAAGAAGCGTTAGACGCACTACACTAGCCTGTGCAGAGGGGGGATTTTATGGCGGAAGAGACCAAAGGCGAAGGATTTGTCATAAAGGACAGGCGTTTTTCGGAAGAGCCGGACACACAGACAAAAGAGGAGCCGGCATCCGCAAAGACGGAGGAGCCGAAAGAAACGGCCGGCAAAACTTCCGCGGAACCGGCGGATTATCCCGCCGTGAATTTCACGAACTTTGTCATTTCGCTTTCCACGTCCGCTCTTTTTCATTTCGGCGATTTTCCGGAGTACGAAGGAGGCAAGGCCGAAAAAAATCTTCCGGCCGCCAAGCAGACCATCGATATTCTGGATATGCTCCAGAAGAAAACCGCCGGAAATCTGGACCCGAACGAAGCCGGCCTGATCGAGGGCGTGCTCTACGAGCTGAAAATGCGCTATGTCAAAGAAAAAGGCTGAAACGCGAAGGTTGGCGCCCGCCAAAATCAACCTTTTTCTGCGTATTTTGCGCAAACGGCCGGACGGTTACCATGATCTGGCCTCCGTGATGCAGCAGATCTCCCTTTACGATGAAATGACCTTTTCCCTCCGCTCAAAAGAAATTGTTATTTCCTGCCCCGGCGCTGATCTTCCCACGGATGAAAAAAACCTGGTTTACCTCGCGGCCCGAAAGCTTTTCGACCATGCCGGCTATTCGGGCGGCGTCGCCATCGAACTTGCCAAGCAGATTCCCCTGGCCGCCGGTCTGGGCGGGGGCAGTTCGGATGCCGCGGCCACGCTGCTGGCGCTCAATGACCTGTGTTCCCTGGGGCTCTCCAAATCCGAACTGATGAAACTGGGGGCAAAACTGGGCGCGGACGTCCCTTTTTTCATGTTCGGCCCGACGGCGTTTGCCTCCGGCATCGGCGACAGGCTCCAGACGCTTGAAAATACAATCAAATTCAGCATGGTGCTGATCAATCCCCCTTTTCCCCTTTCCACAAAATCGGTTTACGAAAAGCTTAATTTCACGTTGACAAAAAAAGAAAATAATTATAGCATTCCGCGATTTTACGCACTGGGTGATGTAATTCGGGAATTGCATAATGATTTAGAAGCTGTATCGATGAAGATGCATCCCGAATTGGCGGATTTTAAACGATTGCTGATCAACGAAGGCGCCCTGGGTGCATTGATGTCGGGCAGCGGTCCCACGCTTTTTGGCCTTTTTGCCGATGAATCGTCGGCCCGGGCGGCGCGGAGTGCCATTGTGAAAAAAGTTTCCGGAGACTGTCGCGTTTTCTTTGCCCAATCACTGTAGGGTAAATACGAATTCTCCCCTGACGAATGACTGCCCGGTAGAATCTTATAAGAAAGACGGTGGGGCGTCGTCAAGCGGTAAGACACAGGATTTTGGTTCCTGCATTCGGAGGTTCGAATCCTCCCGCCCCAGCCAGAAAAGCTTGTGGAGAAATATTTAAATGCTTGAAAGAATAAGGGTATTTAGCGGAAACGCCAACAGAGAGCTTGCCCGGAAAATCTGTGAAAAACTGGGGGTTCCGCTGGGCAACGCCAACGTGACCACCTTCAGCGACGGCGAAACCCGCGTGGAAATCGATGAAAATGTCCGGGGCATGGATGTTTTCATCATTCAGTCCACCTGTACGCCGGTGAATGTCACCCTGATGGAACTGCTCATCATGATCGACGCCATGAAAAGGGCGTCCGCCGACCGCATCACCGCCGTCGTGCCCTACTACGGATATGCGAGGCAGGACCGGAAAGTGGCTCCCCGCGCGCCCATTTCGGCCAAACTGGTCGCGGATTTGATTACGACGGCCGGCGCCAACCGTCTTTTGTCCATGGACCTGCATGCCGGCCAGATTCAGGGCTTCTTCAACATTCCCGTCGACAACCTCTTTGCCACGCCGGTTCTGATAGACTACATGAAGAAAAAATACACGGATGATACGGTAGTGGTTTCTCCGGATACCGGAGGCGTCGAGCGGGCCCGGGCGTTCGGCAAAAGGCTGGGCGCCTCTCTGGCGATCATCGACAAACGAAGGGAAGGCCCCAATGAAGCCCAGGTGATGAACATCATCGGCAACGTCGAGGGGAAAAGGGTCATTATCCTGGACGATATGGTCGATACGGCGGGGACCGTCGTGCAGGCGGCCAAGGCGCTGGCGGAAGCGGGCGCTCTGGAAGTGTCTGTCTGCTGCACGCACCCGGTTTTGTCCGGTCCGGCCATCGATCGCATCGAGAAATCCGCGATCAGGGAGTTTATTGTGACGGATACGATCCCTCTTTGCGAAAGGGCCGCCGGCTGCGAAAGAATCAAGGTTTTGTCGGTGTCCGGTCTGTTGTCCGAAGCGGTGCGCCGTATTTATTACAACGATTCAGTAAGTTCATTATTTATTTAGGAGGGAAGGGGTAAATGGAAATAACCGATTTAGCGGCCCAGGTCCGTAAAGAACAGAAGAAGGGCCCTGCCCGAAGGCTGCGGCAGCAGGGACTTGTGCCCGCCATTTTTTACGGCAAAGCCACGGAAAACATCCAGTTGGCCGTGAAAAGCGCCGACCTGTTTCGGCTGCATAAGGAAAAGAAAGACCACGCTTTCATCAAGCTGATCATCGACGACGGCGGCAGCAAAGTCGAAAAGCTTTCCCTCATCAAGGAACTGCAGACCCAGCCCCTGAGCGGAAAATTCTACCACGCGGATTTTTATGAAGTGGACATGAAAAAGAAACTGGCCTTTGACGTGGAGCTGAACTTTACCGGCAGGGCGATCGGCGTGGAAAACGGCGGGGAACTCCAGCACATCAAAAGAGACATCAGGGTGCTGTGCCTGCCGACGGATCTGCCCGACCACATCGATGTTGATATTTCGGCCATCGACATCGGACATTCGCTGAAAGTGAAAGACATCGTCATTCCAGAGGGTTTGGCCCATCTGGATCCTCCGGAAGCCGCCGTCGTGGCAGTCGCCGCCATTCGGGTGGTCAAGGCTGAGGAAGCGCAGGAAGCGCCGGCGGAAGGCGCTGAACCCGCGGAAGGCGCAGCAGCCGCTGAACCGGCAAAAGAGGACAAGAAGGAAAAGAAGTAAGGCGACAGGTGCATTATACGGGAGATCATGCGTCTCTTCAGCTTTGGAAAATATCTGTTGGGTTTTCATAAAGAGAGGGGACAAATGGTTTATCTGGTTATCGGACTGGGCAATCCGGGAAAGCGCTATGAATCCACCCGGCACAATATCGGCTTCATGGTGGTCGAGAAGCTGGCCG
>JAQUVQ010000018.1 GCA_028693285.1 Smithellaceae bacterium | reverse complement strand
CGAAAAAATAGGTAAAGATGATATAGGCGGTAATCGAACTCACCACCGTGGGCACGAGGGCTTCCGTTTCCATGTCTTCCTTGTAGAGGATTTCAATGGCGGTGAGTGCGCCGCCGAGAGGAGCGCGAAAAATCGCCGAAAGACCTCCTCCGCAGCCCGCCAGAAGCAAAATGCGCCGCTCGCGGTCGCTTAGTCTTAAAAGACGCGCGATGGCCGAACCGATGCCGGCGCCGATCTGGGCAATCGGTCCTTCTCTTCCCGCGCTGCCGCCGCTGGACAGCGTGATAATGGAAGCCAGTCCCTTGATGAGGGGTACACGCGTCCGGATGCGCCCTTTCTTGTTGTGAAATGCGTCAATCATTGCGTCTGTACCGTGGCCTTCAGCTTCCGGCGCGAAATGATAGACGAGCAAACCGCTGATCAGACCTCCCAGGGCGGGCAAAAGGAAAAAAACCAGGCGATGGAATTGAAGCGTGCCTGCGGCTTCGAAGAGCTGTTCACCCGCAGGCGCCGGAAGGGCATACCCCGCCAGCAGGTTAAAACAGAAGTGGCGGCCGGCCTGGAGCAGGTAATAAAAGGCCGACGCCCCGAGTCCCGAAACGATGCCGACCAAAAGCCCGAACACCAGCCACCGCGCGATGTTTTCCAGAAAAATACTCCGCAGCCGATGAACCACCTGTTTCAATAAAAACATCATTTCCTTTTGTCTGTCCCGCTTGCTGTCGATCCGTTGCGAAGAAACGGTAAAACATTTAACCCGATTTGCCGGGGGATGCAAATCAAAAGTAAAAAACTGCTGCCCGAAGGCAACAGTTTTTTAAAACGAACCGGTCCGGCAAAACCGGACCAGCGGCATAAAAACTTTATTAACCCTGCTGAGCTTACCCCTTGAGCGGGGAGTCCATTTCCTTCACGGCCAGGTCCTGATAGGCGTGGGAGAATCTGTGGCAGAAGGCGTCCCATCGGCGGCAGACATCGATCGTGGCCTCATCCATTCCAAAGAGGTGCGGATGCGCGACCAGCGCTTTGATTTCTTCGGCCATCTCCTGAACCTGCGCCTTGTCCAGTCCCTGAAGAATTTCAGCGACGAATTCCTCCGGTTTGTACCAGCCGGCTGCCTTCTGCAGGTCGCGGTGGATTTGCGTCAAAAGAACGTTGCGGGGGCCTTCCCACAGTTCGTTGATGGCGGAGTCACGATACAGGCGCGGCAGGCACGAAAAATCCTCCATCACGCCGTGGCCGCCGAAAAGCGACATGGCTTCACGGATGACATCGGTGCAGTCCCAGGAGGCGGCGATCTTCTGCAGCATGATCAGTTCGCGGATATTGAACCGGTGACGGCGCGCGGGAAGCGGTTCGTCGTCGCCCCGGCTGCCCTTGAGGCCGCCTTCCAGCTTCAGGAAATCGCGGTAGAGCTTGAAGGCGCCGGCGGTGGTCCGGCGGGTGGTTTTCCGGATTCTGTCGAGCTGGACGGCGACCAGAGGAAATTGATTCAGCCGAAGGCCGAACGCGTCGCGGAAGGAGACGTATTTTTCCGCCTCCCGCACGGCCCGCGTCATGTAAGCCGCGGCGGAAAGCCCCACCGTCAGGCGCGAATAGGTGAGCACGATGCCCACCACGTTGGCCACTCCCTTGTCCAGCGGCCCGACGGGGTAAGCCACCGCGCCGTTGAAGGTGAGTTCGGCCGTCGTCAGTTCGCTGGTGCCCATTTTCCACTTGATCCGGTCGATGGTGCAGCCGTTGCGGATTTCCTTTTCCTTGCTGCCCGCGAGCCACGACGGCACGACAAACAGCCCCACCTTTTCCGAGCCTGCCGGTTTGGCCGTCACGACAGCATAATCCGCATGCGTGGCCGAGCAGAAGAATTTTGTTCCATAGAGTTTCCAGACGCCGTTTTCCCTCACGGCTTCCAGAACATTGGACGGCACGTCCGATCCGCCCTGGATTTCGGACAGATACTGCGCGCCGATGGCAAAGTCGCCGTCGATGCCTTCCTTGCAGTGCCGAAGGATTTCTTTTGTTTCCGGAGAATCGGCGTACTTGTTGAGCAGTTCGACGAGGCCTTCCGTGCAGGTGACGGGGCAGCCGATGCAGGCCTCGCCGTTCTGGTAAATGATATACATCTTGATCAGTTTGACCCAGGGAGGTGTTTTCTCCGCAAAGAACGCTTCGGAAAAAATTTCTTTTTCCATGATTTCCGTATCGCGGGGCCGCACGATCCGGTCGATGCGGTTGTGGTGGCCGTCGTAGTGCAGAATATAGGGGCGCTCCTCCGGCCGTGCGATCCGCTCGGCCATGTCGCGCCAGCGGAAAGAGGCTTTGGCGGAGACGGCGCGCGCTTCGGCATCCACCTCGCGCCGGATATCGCCGGTATAGTGGCGCACGACTTTTTGAATGAAAGGATCATCGGCGTAGTAATCCGCACCCTGGCGCCAGGCCAGGAATTCATTGAAGCTGTAAGGGTTGTTTCGATCTGCCAACGACATGAAAATTTCCTCCTGTTCTTTTTGTGCAAAGCGGGTTGCCCGTCCAAGGGCGGTCAGGAACGTGTCCTGCGACTGCTATATAGAACCGGAGTTTGCTTCGTCAAGTCTTTTCAGGTTCAGTTTTCTGCAACCGGTCGCGGGTTAAAAATCTTTGATACGGAAGCCTTGAAGATCGCCTCGACAGGGTTCCTCCGTCATGTCCACCCGGTCCACGCGGGCGTGCAACGGTCCCTGACGGCACCACGCCAGCATTCGGTCCACGCTTTCGTCTTCTCCCTCAAAAAGGGCTTCGACGCGTCCGTCTTCCATGTTGCGCACCCATCCCGCAAGGCCGAGGCTAAGCGCGGTTCGCAGCGTTTCCGCACGAAAGAAAACCCTCTGCACACGCCCTGAAATCAAAACATGCATTCTTTTCATAACCACCATTCTGAGGGGCGGCGGCCCGGAAAGGATGAACAATCTTTCACGCCTGCCGGTGGATTTGCCTGCCGATCATGGTTAAAAATTCTTCTTCGCCGATGACGGGAATGCTTTGCTTTCTGGCCTTTTCAAGTTTTGATCCCGGATCGCTCCCCGCGACCACATACGAGGTTTTGCCCGTGACGGAGGAGTGGACGATGCCGCCCAAGGACTCAACGGCGGCCTTGGCCTTATTTCTTCCCATGCTTTCCATGGAGCCTGTAAAAACAAACGATTTGCCCTGCAGACTCGCCTGGGCCGTGGGGGCCGGGGTTCGGGGGGACAGGCCGGCCCGCTGAAACTTTTCCAAAACGATCCTGTTTTTTGGCTCCGCGAAAAATTCCAGTATGCTCTGGGCGATTTCCGGGCCGATTTCGCGGATGGCCGTCAATTCTTCGCAACCGGCGCTCATCAGTGCCTCCAGGCTGCCGAAATGTCCGGCCAGAAGTTTGGCGGTGCGTTCGCCGACGTGGCGTATGCCGAGCGCGAAGATAAACTTGTCCAGCGCGGGGGTCTTGGAGCGTTCTACGGCTTCGAGGAGATTCTCCGCGGATTTTTCCGCCTGACGATCCAGCCCCAGCAGCTTCTCCTTCGTCAAGAAATACAGGTCCGCCGGATCGGCGATCATCTTCGCGTCAAAAAGCTGTGCGGACAATTTTTCTCCCAGGCCTTCAATATCCATCGCGCCGCGCGAGGCGAAATGCCGGATATGTTCCTTCAACTGCGCGGGACAGGACAGGTTGACGCAGCGGTGGGCGGCTTCATCGGCCTGACGAACGACTTCCGAACCGCACTCCGGACAGGCGCGGGGCATGCGGAATTCCTTTTCCCGCCCCGTTCTTTTGGACAAAATGACGCCGACGACTTCCGGAATCACGTCTCCCGCGCGCTGAATCAGAACCGCGTCGCCGATGCGGATGTCCTTTTTCAGGATTTCATCCTCATTGTGCAGCGTGGCCCGGCTGACCAGAACGCCGCCGACATTGACCGGCTCCATCACGGCGACGGGCGTCAGCGTGCCGGTTCTTCCCACCTGGACGATAATGTCCTGGATAACCGTGGCTGCCTGTTGCGCCGGAAATTTGCAGGCGAGCGCCCAGCGGGGGGAGCGCGATACGCTGCCCAGAAGGTTTTGAATCTCCAGGCGGTTGACCTTCAGCACGACGCCGTCGATGTCGTAGGGGAGGCTGGAGCGGATCGAGCCGGTCTGTTCATAATATTCGATGCACGCGTTGATGTCCGGCATGGGCCGGATGAGCGGATTGACCGGAAACCCCCATGCGGCAAGCGTTTCGAGGATTTCCCAGTGACTGGCAAAGGCTGCATCGCCGGCCGACCCGACGCCGTAGAGAAAAATATTCAGAGGACGGCGGGCGGTGATCTTCGAATCCAGCTGGCGAAGCGAGCCGGCGGCGGCGTTGCGCGGATTGGCAAAAGGAGCATCGCCTTCCTCTACCCGGCGCCGGTTGAGTTTTTCAAACGGCTCCTTTTCCATGTAAACTTCACCGCGGACTTCGATGAATTCCGGGATGGGGCGGAAGGCGCCGGTCTTCATCTTCAGCGGCAGGGAGGCGATGGTCTTGAGGTTCTGCGTGACGTCTTCACCCACGGCGCCGTCGCCGCGCGTCGCGCCGCGGCGGAACCGTCCGTTTTCGTAAATCAGATTCACGGCCAGGCCGTCCAGTTTGGGCTCCGCCACATAATCCACCCGCTCCGATTTCGCCAGGCGGCGGACGCGCGAATCAAAATCTTTGATTTCATCGGCGCCGAAGGCGTTGGCCAGACTGAGCATGGGCTGAGGGTGAGCGAAGGGGGCAAATTTGGAAAGCGGGGCGGCGCCGACGCGCTGCGTCGGGGACGAGGCCAGTTCGTCGTCCGGATAGAGGGCCTCCAGGTTCTGCAGCTCCTTCATCAGACGGTCGTATTCGGCGTCGGATATTTCCGGCGCGTCCTGCTGGTAGTAGCGGGCGTTGTGATATTCGATGGTTTTGCGCAGTTCGAAAATGCGGCGGTGAGCCGTTTCTTTGTCCATGATTTTACTTGAAGAATCTTCCAGATCGACCATGGTCCAAATTCTAGCCCTCCTTGTGATCAAAGTCAATTCAAAAGCATTCCGCGCAAGGGTCTTCGTGAAATAACGCTTGTAATTTTTTTATCTTACCGATAAGAAAATCCACGGGGCGATGAAGGAAAATAAAGTCAAAATCGGTGTGTTGTCCGATACGCATGTTTATGGGTTCGACCCGAACCTGAAGCGGATCATCGATGAAAATTTTTCGGAGGTCGACCTGATATTTCATGCGGGGGACCTGGTGGATGTATCCGTTCTTCAGCTTTTCGGCGAAAAGGACGTAAAGGCGGTTTGCGGCAACATGGACGGCCCGCAGGTCAGAGAGAGGCTGCCCGAGCAAATGATCATGGACATCGGCGGATTTCGCGTCGCAATGATTCACGGCTGGGGGTCGCCCGCGGGCCTGGAAGGAAAGCTGGCCCAAAAACTGGGGAAGGTGGACTGCATCGTTTTCGGCCACACGCATTACCCGGTCAACAAAAAAATCGACGGCATTTATTTTTTCAATCCGGGTTCGGCGATGGACCGGCGGTTTGCCAGACACCGGAGCGTCGGAATTTTGGAAATGGGCTTCGAAATCAACGGGAGCATTATCAACCTCAAATAGCGCGATAGACCGCGATCAGGTACCGGACAGATGGAAACAATGTGTGCGCCGTGGCGAATGGAGTATCTCATGTGTGAAAAACCGGAAGGATGCGTGTTTTGCAAAAGTTCCCTTCGCTGCGATGATTATGTGGTGCTGGAAGGGAAGACCTGCTTTGTCATGCTGAACCGTTACCCTTACGTCAACGGTCATCTGATGATCATTCCGCTGCGCCATCTGGGCGACCTTGCGGCGCTGAACCCTGAAGAGCGGGCGGAAATTTTCAGCCTGGTGGACGTCTCCGTGAAAGTTCTGAAGGAGGCGATGAACCCCCAGGGCTTCAACATCGGCATGAACCTGGGCAAGGCGGCCGGCGCCGGAATCGCCGAGCATATCCATGTTCACGTGATTCCGCGCTGGGAGGGAGACACCAATTTCATGAGCGTCGTCGGCAATGTCCGCGTTATTCCGCAGGACCTGGCCGCCACCGCCGCGGCCCTGATCCCCCTGTTTGAAAAATATTGCCGGGAGGTTTAAAACGAGATGAAGATATTCTATTTAATCCTCACCATTGTGTTCGCTTTTTTTATCGTGACCTTTTCACAATTCAACTCGGCGCCCGTGACCATCAAGTACTATTACCTTCAGGATCTGGTGGTTCCGGCCTACATGCTCATTTTTGTCGCGCTTCTGGTGGGCGTCGTCATAACGGGATTTCTGGGCGTGGTGGAAAGATTTCGGCTCAACCGCACCATCTCCAAGCAGAACAAGGTGATTCGCGATCTGCGCAAGGAGCTGAGGGAACACGAAGCCCCGCCGATGATTGAAGACAGCAAGAAAACACACGTTCCTCCGGCATGAATACTCCAACCAGATTTCTCGCCGACGCAGCGCTTTCGGGACTGGCCCGGTGGCTCAGGCTGCTGGGATTTGACACGGTCTGCGTTCAGGAGAAAGCGGGCCGGCCGTTGATGAGGCAGGCGGCGGGCGAAGACCGGATTTTGCTTACCCGCAGAAGAGATCTCCTGGAGCGTCAGTTTTCCGGGCGTCTGCTGCTTCTGCCGGACACGGCCGTTGCAAAGCAGCTTTCTTTTGTGCTGGGGAAGCTGTCGCTGGAAATCGAGGCCCGAAACCTTTACACGCTTTGTCTTTCCTGCAATCAAAAAATGATTTCCCTGGAGCGCCGGAATGTTCGGGACCTCGTGCCGGAATATGTTTTTGAGCATTGCGCCGAATACACGCAGTGTCCCGAATGCCGGAAAATTTTCTGGCCCGGAACGCACCGGCGCAACGCCCTGCGGTTTTTGAAAGACAACGGCATCCTGGTGTCCGGGGCGGAAGGCCTGTGAAAAAAAGTCAGGCGGCGCCGCGGGATTTTCTTACCGGTTTTCGATGGCCTCGCGCAGTTTGATCGCCAGATCCTTCATCGAAAACGGCTTCTGAATGAAATGCACTCCCTCGTCCAGGACGCCCTGGCGGGCGATGACGTTGGCCGGGTACCCGGACATGAAAAGGCGCCGGATTTTCGGATGGAGGAATGAAATGCTCAGGGCCAGGTCCCGCCCGTTCATTTCAGGCATGATCACATCAGTCATCAGAAGATGAATCTCTCCGGTGTGGCTGCGGGCCAGCTCCATTGCTTCCGTCGGTTTTCCGGCCGAAAGAACGGTGTAGCCCAGACGCTGGAGCATCATTCGGGCCATTTCCAGAATTGCAGGTTCGTCCTCTACCAGCAGAACGGTTTCCGTTCCGGCGACGGATGCCGTTTCTTTATTTCCGGCCGTTTCAATGCCTGCTTTCAGGTGGCGGGGCAAATAGACCGTGAAGGTCGAGCCCCGGCCCGGTTCACTCTCCGCGTTGATGAAGCCGCCGTGCTGCTTGACGACGCCGTATACGGTGGACAATCCCAGGCCTGTGCCCCGGCCCGTATCCTTGGTGGTGAAGAAAGGTTCAAAAATCCTGTTCAGCGTTTCTTGGTTCATTCCGCAGCCGTTGTCGCTGACGGAAAGCGTCACGTAGTCTCCGGGGACAAAGCCCCTGTGTACGGCGCAGAAAGCTTCGTCGAGCGCCGCGGCCCCCGTTTTCATGATGATCCTGCCTACGCCTCCAATGGCATCTTTTGCGTTGACGTACAGATTCACCAGGATCTGGTCCATCTGGTCCGGATCGACTTTGACCGGAGGCAGATTCCTGCCCGGCTGCCAGACGAGATCGATATTTTCGCCGATGAGCCTTCGAAGGATCTTCAGCATTCCCTCCGCCATTTCGTTCAGATCGAGGACCTTCAGCGCCACGGTCTGTTTGCGCGCGAAGGCCAAAAGCTGGCGGGTCAGATTGGCCGAGCGTTCAGCGGCTTTCCGGATTTCCTGCAAATCCCTGTAAAGACGCTGGGCGGGGTCCATCCGCATCATGGCCATGTCCGCGCGCCCCAGGATGACGGCGAGCATGTTGTTGAAATCATGGGCGATGCCTCCGGCGAGTCTTCCAATGGACTCCATCCTTTGCGCCTGGATCAGCTGTGTCTGCAGATCTTCCTTTTCCTTCTCGTCGCGCTTGCGGTCCGTGATGTCTCCAATGAAGCCTTCGAGAAAGAGCAATTCTCCCGCCGGATCAAAAACGCCGCGTCCGCGCTCCCACACCCATCTGGTTTCTCCCGAGGCGGCGACCACCGGATACTCTTCCTCGAAAAAACCTTTCCGCAGGATCGCCTCCTGCCACTTTTCTCTCAAGGATTCGCGATAATCCGGATGAACGATGTCGTTATAGTTGATTTTGTTTTGGAGGAAATCGGAGACGGTATATCCGGTGACGTCGGCGCACTTCTCGCTCAGGAACGTCATCGTCCAGTCGTGGTCGTTTGCGCAGCGGTAAACGAATCCGGGAAGGTTGGCGATCATCGTAGCCAGCACCCGTTCCCGCTCCTTGAGCTCCCGGGCTGCGCTCTTCTGCCCGGTGATGTCCACGATGGAGGTGAAGAATCCTTTTACCGCTTCGCCTTCGAAATGCGGTTCATACTGAACGCTGAGGATTCTTTCCCGGCCTTCCGGATCGGTCACCTGGTTTTCGTAAGCGACACGCTCGCCGCCGAGCGCCTTCTGAATGTTTTCGAAGGCCCTGGCGTAGACGTCCGGTTTTAAAACTTCGGAAACCCTTTTCCCGATCAGCTCTTCCGGCTTGATGTGATACCACTCGGCGTAGGCCCGGTTCACAAAAGCGTATCGTTCATCTTTGTCGGTGTACGTGATGAGCAGCAACACGCCGTTTAAGATGCTTTCGAGCATCCCGGCTCTTTCACGCAGGGCCTCTTCGGGACCGGCGCCGCGTCTGGTCTGGTTTTCCCGGCTTCCCATCCTGGTCAGAAGGATTTCTTCAAGCCCAGTTTTACGTATAGCGGGCAGTATCCCGACACCACGCTGGAGAGAAGCATTCCGGCGATGACGCAAAGGACAACGCCGGCAATGCCGCCGATCCAGTCCGCGATGACGGCGACGATGAATAGAACGGCGATGACGAGACGAGCGATCCGGTCGATGGGTCCCACGTTTGGTTCCATTGGCGATCCTCCTTGAAACGGTAAGAGGTTTTCGGGTTGGTTACGGCAATACCCCGCAATCCCTGTCGTCGCCCTGGATTTTTTCCATGGCGTGGGTCAGCGCGGGCATCACGACGGAAAGGTTTTCCCGGGCCCCCTTGGGACTGCCGGGGAGGTTGATGATCAGGGATCGGCCGCGGATGCCGGCCGCCGCGCGGGAGATCATGGCATGCGGCGTCACCTTCATGCTGGCGGCCCGCATGGCTTCCGCTATTCCCGGGATTTCCTTGTCCAGAACCTGAAGCGTGGCGTCCGGCGTCAGGTCGCGCGGGCTGACGCCCGTGCCGCCGGTCGTCAGAATCAGATCCAGTTTTTCAACGTCCGCAAACTGAATGATGGCTTTGGCGATTTGCGCGACTTCATCGGGGATAATGAGGGTTTGCTTGATTTGAATAGCGGCGCCCGCAAGCATTTCTGCGATGACGGGGCCGCTTTTGTCCTCCCGCTTTCCCTGCGAGCCTTTGTCGCTGACGGTGATGATGCCGGCATTAAACATTAATCTTCCGCTTCCTTTTTTGATTCGGCGATGATCTTGTCCGCGATGTAAGAGGGGACTTCTTCATAGTGCGAATCGGTGTAGGTAAAGTTGCCGCGTCCGCTGGTCATGGAACGAAGATCGGGGGCGTATTTCAGAATTTCCGCAAGCGGCACCTGGCCTTTGATGACCTGATTGGTGCCGTTGGTGTCCATGCCCAAAACGCGCCCGCGGCGGCTGTTGAGATCGCCGATGACGTCTCCCATGTATTCATCGGGAACTTCGATGGCAATATTGACGATCGGTTCCAGCAGAATCGGCTGGCATTCCATAACGCCTTTCTGAAACGCCATGGAGCCGGCGATTTTGAAGGCCATTTCCGAGGAGTCCACGGTGTGATAAGAGCCGAACACCAGGGATATTCTGAAATCCACGACCGGATAGCCGGCGATGACGCCCTTGGCAGCCGCTTCCTGAATGCCTTTGTCTACGGCCGGGCGGTATTGGCCGGGAATGACGCCGCCGACTATTTTGTCCAGGAATTCATAGCCTCCGCCGCGCGGCAGCGGTTCGATGTCGATCGTGCAGTCGCCGAACTGGCCGCGTCCGCCGGATTGCTTCTTATAGCGTCCCTGGACGTTGGTTTTTCCCTTAATGGTCTCCAGATAGGGGACTTTCGGCGTGTTGAGATTGACTTCAACGCCGAATTTCCGCTTCATCTTTTCAATGTTGACTTCGATGTGCACCTGGCCCATGCCGGAGAGAATCATTTCTTTGGTCTGAACGTTGCGGGAGAAGACGATGGTCGGATCTTCCTCCGTTAAACGGTGAATCGACGAAGCAATCTTGTCTTCATCGCCTCTGGATTTCGGTTCCACGGCAAACGACATGATCGGCGGCGGAACGGCAACTTTCTCAAAGATAATGGGATATTTCTCGGCGCACAGCGTGTCGCCGGTGACGGTTTCCTTCAGTTTGGCCACGCCCGCGATGTCGCCGGGAATGAGCGTCTCCGCCTGTTTCTGGTTTTTGCCTTCCAGAAAGAAAATATGACCGAATTTTTCCGTGATTTTCCTCGTGGAATTATATACGGCCGAGTCGGAATTGAGCTTTCCGGAATAGATCCGGAACAGCGTCAGCCGGCCCGCGTAAGGGTCGGCGATGGTTTTGAATACGATGGCTGAGAAAGGAGCGTCTTCCGAGGGCTGCCTTTCTTCGACGCTGTCCGTTTGAGGTTTTTTGCCTTTGACCGGCCCGCGGTCCACGGGGGATGCGAAAGAGCTGACGGCCAGATCCGCAAGCAGAGTGACGCCGATGCCTTTAACGGCGGAGCCGCAAATGACGGGAAGAAGGGTTCCCGCAATTACGCCTTTTCGCAAACCGGACATGATCTCTTCAGCGGAAAGTTCGCCGGCTTCCAGGTATTTATTCATCAATTCGTCATCGGCTTCGGCAATGTCTTCCACCATCGATGAGCGAAGCTCGGCTGCTTCATCGGCCAGGTCGGCTGGAATATCCACGGCTTTTCCCGCGCCTTTGTTGTCGGCGAAGGTGTAAGCCTTCATGGCGATCAGGTCCACGATGCCCTGAAATTTGTCTTCCGCGCCGATCGGCAGACAGACGGGGGTTGCTTTTTTCTTGAGCTTTGTTTTGATGCTTTCCAGCACTTTATTGAAATCCGCCCGTTCGCGGTCCATGCGGTTGACGAAAATCAGGCGCGGGAGAGAATACCCATTCGCGATTTCCCAGACTTTTTGCGTCTGGAATTCGACGCCGCCCACGGAGTCAATTACGACGACGGCGTTGTCCACGATGCTCAGGGAACATTGAATATCAAAGGTAAAGTTGGAGTCACCCGGCGTATCCACGATATTGATTTTATGCTTATCCCATTCGACAAAATTGACCGCCGATGAGATGGAAACATGCTTTTTCTGCTCTTCCGGCTCAAAGTCCATGGTGGACGTATTGTCGTCAACGCGTCCCAGACGTTCATTTTTGCCGGTAATAAATAAAAGGGATTCACAAAGAGAGGTTTTGCCTGTGCCGCCGTGGCCGATAACGGCCAGATTTCTGAGTTGTTTGGGTTCGTACTTTGCCATGGAAACTCCTTTCGATATCTCAACAAATCCGCAGAAGATCTGATGAAACGGGTCATTGCAGAATGCGCGTTTGTTTAGCGTATCCAACAAGTAAAATCAAGATAATTTTCGGCTTCTGGCGATTTTGAGGCTCCTTTTTCCCCCGGGGAAGCCGGACGGAGGATCATCTCTTCAGCAGGTTCTTTTCGCCCTGCCTCATGGGGTAGAAAACCGCGAGGACGCAAAGAAACAGCGCAAGACAAAAGGACAGGATAAACCAGAGGATCTGAAGCAGGGAAAAGGCATGGCCGTGCATTCTGGACATGAAGATTCTGTAAACCGGACCGGCCTCCAGCATGATCACCAGGGCGATCAGACCGAAAGAAAGCAGCATGAAAAGGACGCCGCCGAAACTGGTGGCCGACAAGGCCGGATTTTCCGACTTGAAGTTCGGGTAGCGGGCGCCTAAGCCAACGGCCAGCCCGACGATGGCCGGGACCAGGCAGAAGATGGTGACGGTGGACAAAAACATCATGAACGGAGTTACGCCCAGCAGAATGTTGGATGCGGCAATCAGAATTTCGGACAGCATCAAAAGCGGAATATAGTAGAGAAAAAACTTGATCCACAGGAATGTTTTCATCGAAACGGGGGCGGATTGAATGATCCAGAACGCTTCTCCTTCCATGCTCACCGCGGGAAAAACAAAACGGGCGGCAATGGCGGAAAGCACGAAGGCGGCCAGCCCCACGTTCAAAAATGAAAACACATTCTGCAAATAGACCGTCTTCATGGGCGATTTATCCAGGGGCAGAACGGAGAAGTTGTAGAGATAGACGACGATCAGGGCGCAGATCAGAAAGAGCTGCGGCCACTGCGTCGAATCCCGGAAAAAGGAGCGGATTTCCTTTACGGCAAAGGCTCTCGCCGGCCGGGAAAGAAAATTCAGAAGCGTTTCCCAACTGTATCCGTGGAATTTCACGGGGGTAAAAAGCCGTTTGGCGGTGGTCTGGGCGCGGGAAAACCCCCGAAAATAGAGGGCGCCCGCGGCGGTTTGGGTAAAAAACATCAATGAAAAGAAGCAGCTTGCCGAGAGCGTCAGGCTGAAAAGCGACGGACCCCATTCCCTTTTCAGGGCCAGACGAACCGTATCCGTGATCCAGGTGGTGGGAAGCCACGGCCAGTCCAGCGCCTGCATGGAGTTCAGGTACAGAACAACCGAGGCGAAGCTGTCCGGATTGACCAGCTGCTCCGGACGAATCATGCGCAGAACCAAAATAAGGAGCAGCGCCAGGCCTACGCCCATGATGACGAAAAGAGTCCGGATCTTTCCGGCGGGAAGAATGGCCGCGCCAAGAAGCACCAGCAGGCTGCTTGCCGCGGAAGCCAGCAGGCACAGACAGACGATTGCGGAAAGCGCGATGGGGTAAAAGGCAAGGCCGGCCTGATAGACGAGGCCGTAGGACAGGAAAACGGGAAGGCTGAAGGCCACCACCATCCAGGAAGAATCGAACGTGCTGCCCAGCCAGCGCGACAGGAATGCATCCCTGACGTCGACCGGCAGGGAATGCAGCAGGGACAGGTCCCGGCTTAAATACATGTGCGACAGGCTGTTGATGATGCTGCTGAAAAGCAAAAGCGTGAAGAAGGTGATGACCATCATGGACAGAAGCTTCATGGCCAGAATGTCGCCGAAATCCTGAACATTCTGAAAGTATCGCAGAACGCGGTAAAAAATGGCAAAGGCGCCGGCCCAGAAAGTGACGCCGATCAGCAAAAACAGGACCAGCCTCGCCCGGTTCTGGCTTTGCGCGTTCGGCTTCAGGCCGTTTAGCGCGGAAAGCAGCCTCGGCCTCAGTAATGTCCACACTTTGCTCTGCATAGACTTACAACTCCCGCACCAGTGTCAGAAAGACCTCTTCCAGACGGGCTTCGCCGGTTTTTGCGGCCAGATTCAGCTCGGCGACCGTTCCCTGCGCGAGGAGCGTTCCCTTGTGAATCACGCCGATCCGGTCGCACAAATCCTCGGCGAGGCTGAGCGTGTGCGTGGATACGAAAACCGTCACGTTTTGCGAGGCCAGCCCCTTGAGGATATCCCGGACCATTCGCACCGCTTCCGGATCCAGCCCGACCATCGGCTCGTCGATGATCATCACCCGCGGGTCATGCAGCAGCGCCGCGGCAATTATCAATCGCTGCTTCATGCCGTGGGAATAGGCCTCGATGATTTCGTCTTTCCATTCAAGGAGGGCAAACTGCTCCAGCAGCTCCAGTGACCTGCGGGAGAATGCCCGAAGATCGACGTGGTACAAATCGGCGATGAATTTCATAAACTCCATGCCGGTCAGCTTTTCGTACAAAAACGGCCTGTCCGGAACGAAACCGATGATTTTTTTGGCCCCCACCGGGTCGCGGCTCACGTCGATTTCGCCGATGAGAATTTTCCCGTCGGTCGGCTCGATGATGCCGCCCATCATGCGGATGGTCGTGGTTTTGCCCGCGCCGTTGGGGCCGATGAAGCCGTAAATTTCCCCGGCGGCCACCTCCAGGTTCAGGCGGTTGACGGCCAGCGTCGTTTTGAAATCCTTGGTCAGATTGATCAGTTTAATCATGTTTGAAAGAGAGAACCTCCAGAGTTATTTTGCCCATGACGCCCAGCAGGTCCAGCTGCTCGCCTCCTTCCCCGCGTGCCAGCCGAATATGCGTGACGTCGGCCGGAACCTGGTCGAAAACGGCGTCGGCC
Source organism: Smithellaceae bacterium (assembly GCA_028693285.1). GTDB lineage: Bacteria > Desulfobacterota > Syntrophia > Syntrophales > Smithellaceae > UBA8904. Next base: position 32,500 of record JAQUVQ010000018.1, on the reverse strand, counting down.
GTCACCCACCGGCCCACATAGGCCACGTTCCATGCGTGGTAATAAAAACGGCCGTTCAGATACACGAGGCCGGTTTCCATCTGAGCGGGCACGCCCGCGGCGCGAAGCAGCGCGGCGGTGAGCACCGCATGCTCGTTGCAGTCGCCGGCCCTGTTTTTCAAAACCTCCAGGGCGTTGGGGACGGACAGGACGGGCTTTTTCTCGATGGTGCGGTAAACCCAGTGCACGATTTTCCTGAGCCTCGCCGGCGGGCTGTCCTTCGGGGAAATAATTTTTGCCGCCTGTTTTTGAATTTCCGGAGCATCGGACTGAACCAGCGGCGACGGTTGAAGATATTGCCCAAAGAGCGGAGGATCCTTGTCCGGCGGGGCCGTGTCGGGCATTTCCTCTTTAGTGATCGTTAAAATGCCGGAAGAAAATTTCTGCCTGCCGCCGGAAAGCAGCAGGGGCAGGTTGCGGACGCCGCCCGTCCGAATGACGATTTCCGTCAGTGTGGAGGGCTCGGGAAGAATCCGGTTCGAGGCGATCGAGGCGATCTGGGCAAAGTCGGCAATGCCTTCCGCCGCAATGCCTTCACGCGCCTTTTGGGCATCCACCTTTTCCATCGAAAGGCCCATCATGCCTGTTTCCTTTAGGGTTTCCCCGTCTTTGGCCAGCCAGGCGCAGTTTTGGGCGCCCATGAAGTCGGCGCAGAATTTCTGCGTCAGAACGCGCTTTCCCATGATCGGAATGATTTCATCGGCGTGGCGCGTAACCGCAACTTTTCTAAGGCCGAGCGTCGAAGGATCAAAAATGCTGAAGCTGCGGGTTTGGCCTTTCTCCAGGCTGCCGCGAAAAGCCGCTTCATAGATGTTTCCGCCGATATGGGGAAGGTCCTTCAGGGGCAGGACGGTTTTCTTTTGGGCGTGGGGAAGCCCCGCGAAAACGATGAGCTTGTCATGGCTTGCGTAGCCCCGGGCGGCAAAACGAAAAAGACTGGAGTTGATCTCAAAATGGAAAGAGGAAAAGGTCATGTCGGGATAGAGCTCCGACTCGGTGGACAGATTCAGCGCCTGCACGACGCCCATGGTGTTGATCTGCATGGCGACGTTTTCGCGGGTCTGGAAGCGGCCGTTTTCCAGCGCGGTGAAGGTGCGGTGGATTACGCCGATTTTTCTCCTGTTTTGGTAAATATTCATCCAGGATTCGGGTGGGCGGGCAATTTCAATGGTTTGCGGCTCGGGAGACTCAGGCGGTTTTTCCCGAAAGAACTCCACGCGATGCGCCAGCAGGCCGAGAAACACCACCGTGATGCCGATGCCCCAGATCCAATTCCATTTGATTTTTGCCATGCGCGCCAAACTTTCCCAGCCGTTTCAACCGTCGAAATTCTGCAAGAGTATATCGACAGGACGCGGCCGGGTCAACTACCAGTATTGGACCGGTATTGGACAATCCCATTGACAGGGAAAGCCATCCTTCGTATAGTCTCGCCATGAAAAAACGATATCTGATCCCCCTTGGATTGCTGTATCTGGCGCTTTCGTCCTGCGCGGGCTGCTTGACCGAAGAGCCTTCCGTGCAGCTTCGCCGGGTTTCGCTTCACCCCCGCTCCCTCACGGAAATCCAACTAATCCTCGAACTGGACGTGCAGAATCCGAATCGCTTCGATCTGACCATTCAGTCTCTTCAGTACAAACTTTTGTTGAACGAGCGTGAAATCGGAAGCGGACGCCTGGAAAAGGAAATTCTGGCGCCCGCCTTGTCCACGACAAGGATTCAGGCGCCGGTCACGGCCGGCTTCAAAAACTGGAACGAAAGCCTTCGGGCCGTGATCGCCGACAAGGACATTCCCTATCGCATCGAAGGGGAGGCGAACGTCAGGACAATTTTCGGAAGCATCGCCTATCCTTTTTCCAGGGGAGGGAAGATTGAATGAGCAGCCGCGAAGGAAAGATCCGCACGGCCAACGGCAGCCTCTGGTATGGGGTTCGCGGCGGCGGCGGGAACAGGATGCCCGTTCTCGTCCTTCACGGCGGCCCCGGCTTTTCCAGCATGGATAACGGTCTCGAGCCGCTGTGGAAAGACCGTCCGGTGTTTTTTTACGACCAGTTGGGCTGCGGCAAAAGCGACCGGGCTCCGGACAAAAATTTTTATTCGGTGGAAAATTATGTCGCCGAATTGGCGGAAGTGCGGGCCGCCTTAAAGCTTGACGACGTTTTCCTGATGGGATTTTCCTGGGGCTGCGCGCTGGCCTGCTCCTACCTGCTGGATCGAAAGCCCTTCGGCGTAAAGGGCGTGATGCTGTGCGCTCCGTATCTTTCTTCTCCGGCCTGGGATGCAGACCAGCGGCGGAATATCGCCCTATTGCCGAAAGACATTAGGGGCGCCATCGAGAAAGGCGAGAAAACGGGCGACTTCGGCGAGGCGTACGAATCGGCCATGATGGCCTACTACGACCGGTTAAGGCCTCCGGACAATACGCCATGAAAGTATTTGCCAAACACAGGGGCGCCAATATGTTGCTGGAAGAAACGCCTGATTCAGCCCGGAGGCGATAATGCCGGCGCGCGAAATCGCCACTACCGTTTTTGGAAGAAACGCTCTGAGCGCGGGATGCATCTGTCATGCCGCGGCGCTGCTTGCCGGCATGACGACCTCGTCCGGCGCGGATGTATTTTTCAAGATGATTTACCCGGCTTCCTGGATTTTGATGACGGCCGGGGCTTACGCCGAAATGCGGCGCCGGGGCGGCCGTCCTCTGAACTCCTGGCGGTTCTATGCCGCGGCGACGGCGTCGGTGTTTCCTCTGCTGGGGCCGCCGTTGGTTTTGGGCCTGATCTACACGTTTGCGCAAATCGGCAGGGAAGGGCAGGGCGATTTGTCCGGCTTCATGCCGGCCTTGGGGCGAATGAGGGGGAATCTGCTGACGGTTTTTGCGCTGATTCTGCTTCTTTTCCTTTTTTTTGCTTTTATTCACAGCAGACACGATCCTTACTTTCAGAAAAATCGTCAGCATGGGAAAATTCAACAGCTTTGCGGCGCGGGCATCGTATGACCTTTGGCTTATGATGTCCACACGTTCAACATGAAGGGAGCATCTATGGTTACCGGCAGGAGATTTTCTCGCTTATCGACGATATGGTTTTGCTTCCTTTCTTTATGGATTCTTTTCCCTGTTGTTGTATCGGCAGGGGATAGCCCCCCATCACCCTGCGGAACCGAAAAGAAGGCGGAAATCTTCATTCCGGCAGGGCATTCGGGTTCCGTAAATGCGGTGGAATGGTCGCCCGACGGCAGGTTCATTCTTTCGGGAAGCAGCGACGGCAGCGTCAAGCTGTGGGACGCCCAAAGCGGAAGGCTGATCCGCACGTTTCCAGACGGTGAAGGAATCTTGTACGTTCATTTTCTGCCCGGCGGCAAATCCTTTTTTTCCGTAAACGAAAAAGGCGGCGTGGGAATATGGAACATTGACGGCGGCGCGCGGACCGGAGGATTTTCCTTAAGCGGTGAAAAAGAACCGATGATCATTGACCCCGTTTCTTTTGACGGCTCTGTTGTCCGCGCCATCGTCTCTTCAAGGCTTTACGCCGCGCAGCTCTCGGAGGGGAAGGTTCTGCCCGCGGAGCAACTGCCTGAAGGGGCGCCCGTCAAAAAATATTTTTCGGGATACGATTTCGGACACAAAAACCTGGTGACCGCGGACGGCAAAAAGATGATTTCCGCCGTCCCCGAAGATCCGTCGGATACCCGGTTCAAAAAACTGATCCTGTGGGAGCTTTCCACGGGGAATATTCTTTTCACGCTGGACGGCCACACAGACCGGATCGATGCGGTAGCCCTCTCTCTGGACGAATCCTATGCCGCGTCGGGCGGGCGGGATAAAACCATCCGCGTGTGGGATTTGAAAACAGGCAAGGCCGCGGCCGTGTTTGCCGGTCATCAGAAGGAAATCGAATCACTCGCCTTTTCACCCGATCGGAAATATGTTCTTTCCGGAAGCCGCGACCATACCCTGAGGCTCTGGGACATCGAAGCGGGAAAGGAAGTTCGGGCCTTTGCCCATCGGGCGAGGGTTACGCTTGCCCGTTTTTCGCCGGACGGACGGTTTGCCGTATCCGGAGATGCGGACGGCGACATACGGATCTGGGACGCGCGAACCGGTGAAGAGGTGAGGGCGCTCAAAAGCCAAGCCGACAGCGGCTATGTGCTGGTGATGTCGCCCGACGGCCGACATGTTTTGAGCGGGACGCCGGACGGAAAAATCCGCCTGTGGGATAAAACTTCCGGGAAACTGCTGGAAACCATTCAGGCGCACACGGAAAGAGTTGCCGCCGTTCTCTTCACCCCGGACGGCAAATACGCTCTTTCGGCCGGCGAGGACAAAACCCTGAAGTTGTGGAATCCGCAAAGCGGTACGCTGCTAAGGACGTTTGCCGGCCACCGGGAAAAAATAGTCAGGGCCGCAATCTCGCCGGACGGCCGAAGGATTTTAAGCCTTGACGGAAGCAGCGAGGTCCGGCTTTGGGATTTGGATTCCGGCGCTGTTCAAAAAACCTTCCCGTTTCCCGGCCGCGCCCTATCCATCGGCTTTGCGGACGACAGCCGCCATCTGCTGATCGCCTATGACGATAAAGTGCTGGACCACCGGATGATCAAAGTCCTGACGCCGGAAGGGCGTGAAGTCAAAAAATACATGAGCGCGGATTTTCATTTTTCCGAAGACGGGAAATATTTTCTGGCCAACGAATACTGGGAGCTGACCGAACGGGGGCCGCAGGCATTTGCCCCGTCGGCCGGACCGAAGAAACAAAAGCTCTATCTCGACAGCGCTAAAAAGAGCACGCTCGTGGACATTGCCGGCGGCGGCATTCTGGGCCGCTTCGGGCAGAGCGGCGCTTTTCTATCCCTTTCCGTCTGCGCGGAAGAAGGCATCGTCCTGACGAAGAGCCGTTATGACACAGACATCGTTCTGTGGGATGTCCGGACCGGTCTCGAGATTCGGCGCTTCTCCGCCAAGCACGGACTGCTGACGTACGACGGGAGAAAAGTCGTTGCGCCGTCGGGCGCCGTCCTGCAGGCCTTTGACAGGGCAAGCGGCGGGCCGCTGCCGCCTTTTACGGGCAAGTCCTCGGCCCAGATCAGTTCGCTGGCTTTGTCGCCGGACGGAAGCGTTGCCGTAACGGGAGATGTTGCCGGTGAGGTTCAACTTTGGGACATCGGCGCGGGCACACTGAAAAAGAGTCTGCCGGCGATGGAGAAGGAAATGATTCTGGCCACGGCGGTTTCTTCCGATCGGCGTTTTGCGGCGGCGCTTGCCCGTTCCGGCGTTATCCGGATCTGGAATCTGAGCGACGGACAGAAAGTGTCCGAAGTGAAAACGGATTACAAGCCCATCTACGCCGACGAGTTGAATGCGGGCGATTTCGTCGATTACGGAAACGGAATTCTGGCCTTCTCCCCCGACGGCCTTCGCCTTGCCTGCGGATCGGGCGTCTGGGAAACCGCGACAGGGAAAAGCCTGCTGGCGTTTGCCCAACCCAACGTTCCCTATCCCTGGGTGGCTTTTTCCCCCGACGGCCGTTTCCTGCTTTCCCGGAATATGATCTGGGACGCCTCCTCCGGCCAGTTGGAGAGAGTTCTGGAGTGCGGGAAGAATGCGGCAAAATCTTATTATTCCTTGAACGGAAGGCTCATCCTCTGTGCCGATCTCGAAGGAGGATTTTACACGATCGATGCGGCGACCGGCCGCCTGACGAGGAAATTTGCCGATTTTGTGCCGCCCGGACCGTTTGACGTTTCCCGCGACAAAAAAATGATGGTCGCTGTGGACAAAGATCAGAACGAAATGACGGTGTGGGACCTGACGTCCGGCAGGAAAAACGCTTCCATCGGAGTGGAACAGGAAGTCCTCAGCGTATCGCTGACGTCCGACCGGCGCAGGGCCATCCTTCGGCACGGGATTTCCATCAGCGAATACGATCTGCCCGCAGGCAAAGAGATTGTGCAGCTTGTCAGTTTCACCGACGGCGGATGGATTGTTATGACGCCCGAAGGATATTACAACGCCTCGTCCAGAGGAGACCGCCATATCAACGTCCGCGTCGGAGATTCGGTTTACGGCATCGAAAACTACCGGGAATCCTTTTACCGTCCCGAAGTGGTCAAAAGGGCGCTGGCCGGAGATTCCCTGAAAGATTTGCCGAAGTTGACGGACGAAAAAGAACCGCCGAAAGTGAGGATTGTCGATACGCCCGCCTCCGTCGCCGCGGATGAAGTTCACGTCCGGCTGAACCTCGACGAGCAGGGCGGCGGCATCGGGGACATCCGTCTTTATCTGAACGGGACCGCCGTGGTTCTGGATTCCCGTTCGGTTTCGGAGCCGGAAAAGTCGCAGCGGGCCGTGTTCAGGGCCTATCCCCTGAAGCTTGCCCGCGGGAAAAATGTCATCCACGCCGCAGCATTGAACGGAGACAACACCATGCGGAGCAACAAGGCGGCATGGGAAGTAGTGACAGCCTCCTATGCCGCGGCGGCCGGGCCGTCGCTTGCCGTTTTGGCCATCGGCGTCGGTGAATACAAAGATCCGGGGCTCAAGCTTCCCTTTGCCGCGGCGAGCGCGGAGCTTGTTGCGGGCGCGCTCAAGGGGGCATCGGAAGGAATCTATGAAAAGCCGGCCGTCAAGACCATGACCCGGCCGGAAGAAACAACGATGGAGGCGATCCTTCGGGAGATTCAAACACATCAGACCCTGCGCGCGGAGGATCTGTTTGTCCTGTATATTGCCGCATATGCGGTTGTTGAGGATGGGGAATATTTTCTTCTGACATCCAATGTGAATTCGCTGAGTGCGGAAAAACTCAAAACGGACGCCATCTCCCTGCGAAAGCTGATGGAGGCTCTCGGCAATATTCCGACGGCCGGAAAACTGATTCTGATTGATGCCTGCAATCCCCGCATTCAGAGTGCGGATGCGCAAGCGGCTTTCCAGACGAGGGCAATGAGTGAAGAGACAGCTCTGAAGATATTCGGCGGAACGCTCGGGTTAACCGTTCTGGCTTCATCCGCGCCTCTTTCGGAGGCGGTGGCGGGCTATCAGGGGCACAGCCTGTTCGTCCACCTGGTCGCCGAAGGCTTGCGGGGTGCGGCAGACAGAGATAAAACCGGCAGCATCCGTAGCACGGATCTCACCGCCTATGTGCGCGTTGAAATGCCGGCACAGTCGGAGAAGATTTTCAAACATACCCGGTATCCGGTCGTTTCCATCAGCGGACAGGCGTTTTCCATCGGGAAAGTGAAGTAGTGGATGGTGTATGGTGCATGGTGGATGGAAGGAGGGAGACCAAGGAGTTGCAACCACCTAAAGGTGGCAAGTCCACACCTTAGGTTGGCAAGATTCCTTGCTCCAGGCGTATGAAAGGGTATTTATGACCAGGAAGTTAGTTTTTGTTTATTGTTTTTTGATAATTATGGTTTTTACAACCGAAGCTTTTTGCGCCAAACCGCTTGTCCCGGCGGGAAGTTCGCAGGGGCCGGATATTTTTGTGCAGAAGGGGCATTCCACAAATGTCAACACCATCGACTTTTCGCCGGATGGGAAGTATCTCGTTTCGGGAAGCTCTGATAAAAACATCAAGCTGTGGGACGTGGAAACGGGCCGTGAGATTCGGACATTCGTCGCCCGGGACATGGTTGATTTTGTCGCCTTCAGTCCCGACGGCCAATCCCTGCTTTCCCTGGAATCCAAGGGGGGCGCCGCGTTATGGAATGTAAAGACCGGTCGGGAAATCAGGAGGCTTGGCAAAAAGGGGAAGCCGCTCCTCGCGATTGCGGCTGCTTTTTCTCCCGACGGGACGTCTCTTGCCGTGGTGGGCGGCCAGGACGAGAAGGTCCCCGGCGGGGATCTTACTTTCCGCAACATTCAGCTCCTGGATCTCAATACCGGCCGCGAGTTGATGATCTTCAAAGGGCATTCCTCCAGCATTCACACGATCGCCTTTTCACCGGACGGAAAATATCTGGCATCGGGAAGCGAGACGCCCAATCTGAACAAGGGTAAAAAGGATGACACCGTCAGACTCTGGGAGGTAAAGTCGGGAAAAGAAATACACCGCTTTGCCGGACACACCGAAGGAGTCAGCAAGGTCGCGTTCTCTCCCGACGGTCAGTTTGTAGCGTCCATCGGCGAGGACAGAAATATTTTTTTCTGGAATGTCGGCAGCGGAAAACAGGCAAAGGCGCTAAGCGGCTTTCCGGCAGGCAGTGTTAAAACCAACGGCACGATCGCCTTTTCTCCCGACGGGCGGCGCTTTGTTGCCGTTTCCTCCTTCCCTCCGGTCATGATTCTCTGGGATATGGTTACGGGACAGGTGGAAGCCGGCATGACGGATGATCATAAACTTGACGATGCCGCGGTGCGTTTTTCACCGGACGGCCGGTTGATCGCCGTTTCCGCGACCGATAAGGTTTCCCTCTGGGATGCCGCGAAGCACAGAAAAATCAGAAGCTTCGGCGGCGATGTCCAGGGAATCAATCTGGCTTTCTTTTCAGCGGACCAGGAGCAGGTCAAAATCGCCGGAAATGAGGAGCTCGCGGTGTTTGACCGCCGCCAGGGCCGTTTGACCGGCCGCCGGACAATCGAGCCATTCGACAACTGGTGGGCGAAAGGGCAAAACGAATGGGGCAATCGGCGCTTTTTCAAAATCATCGACAAGGGCTATCAGGTGATCGACAGCCGAACAGACCGGGCGATCATCAGCGACGCCGCCGATCGCTATCCGACGGCCTACGACAGCCCGCAACAGGCCGTTACTTTTTCTCCCGACGGCAGGTACGCGCTTTTGGCGGAGAAAGACGGAGGAAAAGTCAGCCTGCTCGATGTCCGGAGTCGCCGTTCGATCGAACTGGTAAATTTCCCTGATCACGTGAGTCTGTCATCATCTGACGGGTACGCGGCTTTTTCTCCGGATGGGAGCCTTGTTGCTGCAGCATCATACTCTCATGATGAAGAACGGGGAGTCCTGGTCATCTGGAATACGGCCACGGGAAAGCAATCCATCAGACTGCGGGCGAATCAAAAAAGGGAAGGCTTTAGCCAGGTGGCTTTTACCGCCGACTCAAAACAGATCGTTGCGGCCGAAGGCGGCAATCAGGGCATCCTCGGACTCTGGGATCTGACCTCGGGCCGGGAAATAAGATCCTTTCCGGGTCATCCCGGTTTCATCACTTCTCTGGCGCTTTCCGGCGACGGAAAGTTCGTCGTTTCCGGCGACTGGATCGGCACCGTGAAATTATGGAATCTCCGTCAGGGCGGCGAGGTCAAAACATTCAAGGGACATACGGACGAGATTAAATCCCTGGCCTTCTCGCGGGATGGAAATTACATTCTTTCCGCAAGCAAGGACGGCACGGCGCGCCAGTGGGATATCGCGTCCGGCAAAGAAATCGCCCAATTCGTCAGCTTCACCAATGGTGAATGGATTGTGATCACCCCGGAAGGATATTTCAACGCCTCTCCGGGCGGCGCAAAACACCTGAATGTTCGCATCGGATTGAATGTCTATTCCATCGACAATCTCTTCGAGAAGTTTTTCAATCCCGTATATGTGGCCTCCGTGCTGCAGGGCAAGAAAGTGGAAGCGACGGCCGACATCCGAAAAGGCATCCTTTCACCGCCGGAGGTCCGGATCACGTCTCCCGCGGCGGGAAGCGTATTGAATACGGATACGCTGGCCGTTGCCGTGGCGGCCAGAGACACGGGCGGCGGCATCGACGAAATTCGGCTTTATCATAACGGCAAGGTTGTCGGCGGCGATCAACGCGCCGTCAAAATCGTCCCCCGGGGCGGGGAAACGGTCCGGCAATATTCCGTGTCCCTGGTCGATGGCGCGAATACGTTTCGGGCCGTGGGATTCAGCAGAGACAGGACGGAATCCAATCCTTATGAACTGATGGTCCGGCTTAAGGCCCCTTCCAAGGAAGTGTCTCTTTATGTCCTGGCGGTCGGCATCAACAAATACAAGAATCCCGCGCTCAACCTCAACTACGCCGAGCCGGATGCAAAGAGCATTGCCGGCTTCTTCAGTCAGCGGGGCGGCGGATTGTTCAGGAAAGTCAATATCCGCGAAATTTACAGTGAGCAGGCCACCCGGGAGAATATCGTCTCTCAATTGAACGAGCTGCAAAATACCAATCCACAGGATGCGGTGCTGATCTATCTCGCGGGGCATGGTGAGAGCCTGAACGATAAATGGTACTTCATCCCGCATGAATTGACCTATCCCGAACGGGAAGCGGATGTGCGGACGAAGGGTGTTTCATCCGATGATCTGTCCGGCTATATCAAAAACATCAAAGCGCAAAAAATCCTGCTTTTGGTGGATGCCTGCAAATCGGGCGCCGTGCTGATTGCTTTCCGCGGATTTGAGGACCGCAAAGCGCTTTCCCAGCTATCGCGCTCCACGGGCGTGCATGTCGTGGCCGCGTCCACCAAAGACCAGTTTGCCGCCGAAGTGAAAGATCTGGGGCACGGCGTTTTCACCTATACGCTGCTTGCGGGCTTGGGCGGCAAGGCGGCGGGTCCGGGCGAACCCGTCACCGTCCGCAAGCTGATGGTTTACGTGGAAGAGCAGTTGCCGGAAATCACAAAAAAGTATAAACAGGAAGCCCAGTACCCCGTGGTGGATTCCCGGGGAATGGATTTTCCGCTGGTGCTTGGCAGATAAACGATGAGGGAGGTTTCCATGCGTAAAATTTTATTTCTTGCGGCAATGATCATTCTTTTGGCGGCGCCGGTTTATGCCGCGCAATCCACCATCAAGATCGCCGAAGGCTCCGCCTGCATGGGGGACGACAAGTCCCGCAAGCAGACGGAAACCGCGGCGCTGGCGGATGCAAAGCGAAACGCCGTCGAATCGGTCAAGACCTATGTTTCATCCGCGACGGAGGTGAAAGACTTCGAGCTGCAGAAAGACCTGGTGTCCGCTTATGCCAACGCCACCGTCGAAGTTCTCGAGACGCTGGAAAAGGGCTGGTATAAAGACCCGGGGCAGGGCGACTGCTACCGGATCAAGCTCAAAGCGGAGGTCATTCCGGATGAAAAGGCGATGAAAAAGGCCGGGGCAAAGGCTGCGGATGCCGCGCTGGATGATCCGTCTCTGCCTTTGACCGTGAAGGTCTGGACGGACAAAACGTCTTATGCCGCCGGAGAGAAGATCAGAATTTATCTCAAGGGCAACAAGCCTTTCTTTGCGCGTGTGATTTACCGGGACGCGGTGAAAAACAACCTGCAGCTCCTGCCCAATCCCTACCGCCGGGACAATTACTTCCAGGGCGGCGTGATTTACGAAATCCCTTCCGGCAAGGATCAGTTTGAGCTGGAAGTGAACCCGCCCTTCGGCGAGGAAAACATCATCGTCTATGCCAGCGTCTCGGAGCTGGGCGATTTGAAGCTGAAGGATGAGGGAAGCATATTTGCCGTTCAAACCAGATCAAAAGACATCGGCGTGAAAACAAGGAGCGTCAAGATCAAGGCCGCGTCGGACGACGCGGGACTGGCCGCGGAATTTTCCGAAGTCAAAGCGGTGGTGAAGACGAGGAAGTAGGGGCCGTCTTTGCAGCCAACGGAAAAGGAGATGGAAGATTGAAAAAGGCATGGGTGCTTTTTTTGTGCTGGCTGATCCTGTTGGGCTCTCCGGCGGTTGTTCAGGACGCGAAAGCACAGGATTCATCGCCGCTGAAGGTGGTCCTGATCTTTGACATGGGCGGCAGGGGAGACGGCGGTTTTAACGATTCCGCATACAGCGGCATGGAAAAAGCGGTTGCGGAGCTGGGCGTGAAGGCCGTCTATGTCGAGCATAAACGAAACCTCGAGCTGGATTATGCCGTAAGCGGGGCCGCGGCTTCCGACGCGGAAATGATCATCGGCGTCGGTTTTGCCTTTTCGGAAAAATTCGATCATCTGGCCGGGCGGCATCCGGATAAAAAATTCGTCGTGGTGGACTACAGCGCGAATTACGATGAGAGAGGAAACCTCATCTCGCCGCCGCCCAATCTTGCGGGGCTGACGTTTAGGGAAGAGGAAGGGTCCTTTCTGGTCGGGGCGATCGCGGCTCTGAAAAGCCGGTCCGGGAAAATCGGTTTTATCGGCGGAATGGACAGCCCGATTATTCGAAAATTTCAGGCAGGGTATGAGGCGGGCGCAAAAGCCGTTCGTCCGGGCATCCGGATTTATTCGCGCTATGCAGGCATCACCGGACAGGCCTTCAGGGATCCGCGGAAAGGTTACCGGATCGCGGTGAGCATGTATAAAAACGGAGCGGACGTCATTTATCATGCCGCAGGTGAAACGGGAGCGGGCCTCTTTCAGGCGGCAAGAAAGATGAATCGTCTGGCGATCGGAGCGGATATCGACCAGAGCGCGCAGGCGCCGGGCCGTGTCCTGACGAGCATGCTGAAAAATATCGACGGGGCGGTGTTCGAGGCTGTTCAATCCTGCGCTCACGGAAACTTTTCGGGAGGTCTCAAAACGCTGGGGCTGAAGGAACGGGGCGTCGGATTTGTTTACAATAACCAGAATAAGAAGCTGATTCCAGAAAGCATTCATCAGCAGGTTCAGGCGCTGCGGGCAAAAATTGTGTCGGGCGAGCTGGCGGTTCCCGAAGCGAGCGGACACCGGACGGCGCTTTCCCGACAGGAATTGCGGGATCTTTTGTCCCGTCTGCAATCCGAGATTCAGACGACGCTGAACCGGTTGGACAATGATTTGCGGCACGGCGCAAAGGTGCTGGCCGGCAAAGACCTGCGGGGCGATTTTGCGCGCGGCATTCTCCAGGGGCTTTACAGGGCAAATCCCTATATCATCGACTGTGAGACGGTGAGCGATTCGGGAATCATGCTGGCGGTGGAGCCGCCGGCGCACCGGTCGTCCGAAGGCGCCGACATCAGCCGACAGTCGCACATGGTCCGGCTGTTCAAAACCCACACGCCTGTATTGAGCGGCTCATTCCAGTCCGTGGAAGGCCCCCGGGCGGTCGTGATTCATCATCCCGTATTTTTAAAAGACCGTAAATTTTCGGGATCGGTCTCGGCTCTGTTTGCGCCGGAATACCTGCTTTCGAGCATGATCGGACCGATCGCCGCCTACATGCCGGTTTCCATTTTCCTGATGCAGACCGACGGCCTTTTTATTTATGACGTGGATGCGAAACAGATCGGACTCAACATCTTCACCGATCCGTTATACCAGCCGTTTCCGGAGCTGATTGCCCTTTGCCGCAGAATGGCCGATACCCGCGAAGGATCGGGCGTTTACCGTTTTTACCGAAAAGTCGGTGAAGCGCCGATTTTCAAAACGGTGGAATGGCGCACCGTGGAACTGCACGGCACGCCCTGGCGCCTGGCCGCCGCCTTTGCCGGAGACGGCGTCGAACGTTAAAATTTATACGTTCCGGCCGTCACGTTGCGATAGATTTCATCACTGACGGGCACATAGGTTTCGCTCCCCGGCAGAAGCGCGTACAGTTCCTCCCTGACCTGCGCCGGATCATAGCCCTCATTCTTGAGGTTGGTCTTCTTGATTTTGTGCGTGGCGGTCCATTCAAAATCCGGAACGAAACGGATGAAGATCGGCACGGCGTATTTCGGCAGGCTCGCCTTCAGGTGGGCTGCCAGCCGGGCCAGATCGAACGGCTCGTTTTCATCCCGAATGACGGCGGCCATTCCGGCCTTTCCGTCGCTGCCGGGCATGGAGATGCCGTAAACCGCCGACTGCTTGACGCCGGGGAAGGTGTCGATCGCTTTTTCGACTTCCTGCGTGGCCACATTTTCGCCTTTCCAGCGGAAGGTGTCGCCCAGCCGGTCGGCGAACTGCGCGTGGCCAAAGCCCATGTTCCGGAGCATGTCGCCGGTGTTGAACCACAGATCGCCTTTCTTGAACACGTTCCGGAATATTTTTTCTTCCGTTTTTTTCTTGTCCGAATATCCGGCGAAGGGTGTTTTCTCCGAGATTTCCATGATCAGAAGCCCGGTCTCGCCCTTGCCGACTTTTTTCAGGAAGCCCTTTTCGTCTTTGACGGGCCGGTCGTTTTCGGTGTCGTAGGCCACGATGGCAAAGGGCGTCACGCTCGTGCCCACGCTGTAGTTGATGTTCAGAAAGTTCGTGAAGACGCCCACCCCTTCGGCCGCGCCGTAAAACTCGTATATTTTTTCAATGCCGAACCGCTTCTTGAAGGGCATCCAGATATCCGGCCGAAGCCCGTTGCCGCAAATGTATTTCAGCGTCGTCTGATGATCGTCGGGCTTCGCGGGCGTCGCCATCAGATAGCGGCAGACTTCTCCCACGTAAACGAAGTGCGTCGCCTGAAACTGCCGGACGTCGTCCAGAAATTTGCTGGCGCTGAATTTTCTGCGCAGGGCCACCGCCGCGCCGTTATAGAGCGCCGGCGGCCATCCGACGGTGATGGCGTTGGTGTGGAAAAAGGGAAGAGGAATGTAAATCGTATCCGTGGGCTTCACGGGCATGACAAATTTCCCGAACCAGAACATGGCCGAAAGAGTCCGTTTGTTGATGATGACCGCCGCCTTGGGCAGGCCCCCGGTTGTTCCGGATGTGTAGACATATGCAGAGGTGTCTTTCAGGGTGACGCTTTTCGTGGTGGAGGGGTTTGCGCCGCTTTGACGCGCCAGCTCGCCCGTAATGTCAGGGACGTCTTTTGTCTGGAATTGTCCCGCGTCCCTGACCATTCCAAGCGTCGATTGGGAAAGATCTATTCCGGCGCGCGCCTCGATGAAAAACTCGCAGCATTCCTCGCCGATCAGGACAACTTTGCCCCGGTTGAGATTGAAGCTGTGCACCAGAGAGTCTCCACGCTGATTGGTGTTGATCAGCGAGGCGATGGCGCCGACTTTTGAACAGCCGCAGTAGGCGGCCAGCAGTTCGGGACGGTTTTCAAAGCAAAGCGTCACCACATCGCCGCGGGAAACGCCTTTGGAGATCAGGTAATGGGCAAAGCGGTTGGCCCGCTCGTTCAGCTCCCGGTAGGTGAGGGTTCCGTCGGGGGACTTGACCGCGGGATTGTCCGGGAACCGGGCGGCGATCTTTTCAAGTTCCAGTCCCCAGGAGTTGTTGGTTTTGCCGCCGATGCTTTTGAGTCCTTTGATCAGGTTGAAGATCATCGACGGAAGCCGCGGCGCGATTTCAACGATCTTCAGAAAGAATTCCGACGCGCTTAAGGTTGTGGGGATTTTTACCGGTTGTGCGCTCATCTGTATCTTCTCCTTAAGGTTTATGGTTTCCTGCAAACTTCCTGCGCCACCCATGCCGGGTGATTCCTGGATTGATCCGGAACCAGGGCTCCTGTGCGTTGCGGGCCATGCGCAGCGTGTTTCCGTCGTCATCCAGACAGGCAAATTCCTTTGGATTCGTTTTCCCTTTACAGCAAAACATGGAAAATATGAAGAGCGGATATGCGCTTCAGGGGGGAAAACGGCCGGAAAGCCCTTCAGGCCTCAAAATACACGAAAATAATCGAATGAATTTTACAAAAAACAGTAGATTTTTTTTTGAATTAGGGTTAAGCATTGGCCAACGTTTTACAAAATAAAACTTAAAGGGGTGAGCAATGAACAGAGCAGAATTGGTCGAAGAAGTGGCAAAAGTGACAAGCACGAAGAAAGAGGCTGATGCGGCGATCAGCGCTGCGTTGGCGGCAATTCAGAAGGCGCTCAAGAAAGGCGACAGCGTAACCCTGGTGGGATTCGGCACCTTCTCTGTCAGCAAGAGAAAGGCCCGCAAAGGCAGAAACCCCCAGACCGGCGAAGCCATCAAGATCGCCGCCAAGAAGGTTCCGGTTTTCAAGGCCGGAAAGGGTTTGAAGGACGCGGTTAAATAAATTTCATTTGTCATCATCAAAAAAAGCCGGCTCTCATAAAAGGAGCCGGCTTTTTTATTGCGGTGTGACGGGCGACGATCCGTTTATCGGTACAGCGCTTCAATCCGGTCCTGAAATTTATCCAGGACCACTTTGCGCTTGAGTTTCATGGTCTGGGTCAGCGTGCCGTTTTCCAGCGTGAACGGTTCGTCAATCAGCAAAAACTTTTTGGGGATTTCGTAGCCGCCGAACTTGTTTTTGAGGTGGCTCGTGATCAGCGCGCCGTACATGTCCGCCACGTCCTGCCTTTCCACCAGCGCTTTGATGTCCGTCGGCAGGCCTTTTCCCTTCGCGTAGCTTTTCAGCGCTTCAAAATCGGGAACGACGATGCAGATGTTGAAGGGGCGGTTGTATCCGTAAATGACCGCCTGCTGAACCAGGGGCAGCAGGCAGATTTCTTCCTCGATGGAGACGGGGAAGCAGAACTTTCCGTTTTCCAGCTTATACTGCTCCTTGATGCGGCCCGTGATGAAGAGGTAGCCGTCCTTGTCCAGGCGGCCGCGGTCGCCCGTGCGGAAACCGCCGTCGGGCGTTATCGAAGCGGCCGTGTCCTCGGGCCGGTTGTGATAGCCCTTCATGACGTTGGGGCCGTAAACGATGATTTCGCCGTCCGTGGCGCCTTCCTCCACCACCGAAGAATCAATCACGATCCTGACCTTCTCGATGGCGCGTCCGACGCTCCCCAGGCGGTAGGCGTAGGAGGCGTTCATCGTTGCGGCAGGCGAGGTCTCCGTGAGACCGTAGCAGTCGTAAACCGGCAGACCGATGTCAAAGAAGAAATGACCGATTTCCGGATTCATCGCGGCGCTGCCGGTCATGGCGCCCAGTATCCGGCCGCCCAGCTTTTCCCGGATTTTCGAAAAGACGATTTTGTCCGCGATCTTGAATTTGAGATTGGTGAGAAAATCGGATTGGTTCCGGGCGGCCAGTTCCCGCCTTTTCTTTCCGGCGTCCACGCCCATGACAAACAGCGATTTGGCCAGCCCCCCTTCTTTGTTCATTTTGGCCCAGAGGCCGTCGTAGATGCGGTTGAAAACGCGGGGCACGGCGACCAGAAAGGTGGGCCTCACTTTGACGATGTCATCGACAATCGTGGCGGGGCTTTCCGCCAGGCCTATGGAGCCGCCCAGACGGATGACCGCGTAGAGTTCGCCGGTCTGGCCGAAAGAATGGGCCCAGGGCAGAATGGCCAGGGTCACGACGTCTCTTCCTTCGTTTTTTTCCAGTTCGGGATACATTTTCAGTCCGGCCAGGGAGTTGCTGGTGAAGTTGCCGTGGGACAGAAGAACGCCCTTGGGGTTGCCGGTGGTGCCCGACGTGTAGATGAGTTCGGCGATGTCGTCCGGTGTGGGAACCTGCGCGGCGACGGGTTTGGCGGCGCCTTTCTTTTCCAGGGCGGCCATGGAATTTTCGCCTTCGGCGTCGATTACGAAAATATGCTTCAGCGTGGGAATATCCTTCGGGAAATCCTTGATTTTCTCATAGATCTCCGGCTTGGAAACAAACAGCACCTTGATCTGGCTGTCGGCAATGATGTATTTCCAGATCTGCACCAGTTCCGCTTCGTACATGGGAACGAAACGGGCTATGCGCCCCCAGGCGGCGAAAGCCACAATGGGCCATTCCACGCGGTTGTTGGCGATAATGCCGACCACATCTCCCCGGTTGATGTCCAGCTTGGCCAGACCCGCCCTGAGATTGCGGATGCGGGTTCCCACGTCTCCAAACGTGACCCATTCATAAACGCCGCTTTTGTTCTTGGTGCCGAAAAGTCTTCGATCGGAAAACTTCGCTTCGCTTTCCTGCCACCAGTCGATCAGGTTGTCAGGCTTGTCCAGTGTAAACTTGTGCATAAACGATCTCCTTCTGTTCTTTTGTCGCGGGGACCCCGTTCGATCCGGGCCATCATTCGAAAATGTTCTCCGCTCAATTGCCGGACTGTCTATGTCATTTTCCCGCAAAACACAATCAAAACTATTGTTTCATTTTCAGTGATTTCATCATCTTTATTGACGGACGCCCGCAAATTTGCTAAGTGACCACTAGTTTTTGCAAAAGCTCAAAAGCTCATGGACGGCGGCACGTGATTGATCTGCATACACATACCCTTTTCAGCGACGGTGCGCTCATCCCGGCGGAGACGGCCCGAAGGGCCTTTGTCGCCGGGTACAAGGCGATCGCGCTTACGGACCATGTCGATGATTCCAATATCGATTTCGTGATTCCGCGAATGGTCCGGGTTTGCGGCAAGCTTTCGGAAAAAGGCGATATTTTCGTGATACCCGGCGTGGAACTGACGCATGTCGATCCCTCCGACATCGCTTCGCTTGCGGCCGAAGCCCGAAAGCTGGGGGCGAAGATAGTGGTCGTCCACGGGGAAACCCTCACCGAGCCGGTTCCTCCCGGGACCAATCTGGCCGCCATCCGCGCCGGAGTGGATATTCTTGCCCACCCGGGGCTGATTACACGCGAAGAGACGAAGCTCGCCGCGAAAAAAGGCGTTTATCTGGAAATCACCACCCGCCGGGGGCACAGCTACACCAACGGACACGTGGCCGCCATGGCCGGAAAATGCGGGGCGGATCTGGTGCTCAACAACGACGCTCACGCGCCGGGTGATTTTGCAGGCCGCCCCATGGCCGTAAACATCGCCCGCGGCGCGGGCTTATCCGAAAAAGAAATCGTCATCATGTTCAAAAATTCCCAAAAGATCGTTCAAAGGGCCCGTGCGTGAAAAAGAATTCAAATTCAGGGCCGTTGAAGATTTGTCTGCTCACGTATCGTGGCAATCCCACCTGCGGCGGGCAGGGCGTGTATATCAAGCATTTGAGCAAGGCGCTGGCCGATGAAGGCCACTTTGTGGATGTCATCTCCGGACCTCCCTATCCGCAGCTCGACGACCGCGTCCGCCTGATTAAAATGCCAAGCCTGGATCTTTACAATCCCGACCATCTGTTCCGGCCGGAGCGCTTTGGGGATCTGGCCCGGCCGCTGAATCTGTACGAGTTTGCAAGCGTCTGCGCGGGCGGCTTTCCCGAGCCCTTCTCCTTCGGCGAGCGGGTTTATGCTTATCTGAAAAAGCACCGCGGCGATTACGACATTGTCCACGACAACCAGTGCCTGTCCTACGGCATCGGCAGGCTGGCGCAGAAAGTCATGCCGACGATCCCCACGATTCACCATCCGATCACCGTGGACCGGCAGGAAGAATACAAGGCGGCCAGGACGCTGCGGCAAAAATTCCGCGTGTTCCGCTGGTACTCGTTCATCAACATGCAGCTTAAGGTGGCCAAAAGCTTTTCCCACATCATCACCGTGTCGGCCTTCACCCGAAAGGACATCGCCAAGGAATTCTCCCTTGATGAAAATAAATTCCGCGTGGTGCACAACGGCGTCAACAACGAATACTTTTATCCCAAGCAAAACGGTCCGCGGCCGGAAAATTCCCTGATTGTGACCAACAGCGCGGATACGCCCCTGAAGGGGCTCCGGTACCTGCTGGAGGCGGTGGATGAGATCCGCCGAAAGCGGCCGATCCGGCTGACGGTGATCGGCCAGCCCAAAAAAGACGGCATCATTGAAAACCTGGTGGCCCGTCTGAATCTCTCCGGCACCGTGCATTTTACCGGGCGAATCGCCAACGAGGAATTTGCCGATTACTACGCCAAATCGACCATCGCCGTCGTGCCGTCTCTGTACGAAGGATTCGGCATCCCCGCGGCCGAAGCGATGGCCTGCGGCGTGCCGCTGATTTCCGCCGCCGGCGGGGCCCTTCCGGAAGTGGTGGGGGACGCCGGGATCATCGTTCCGCCCGCGGATGCGCCGGCGCTGGCGCGGGCAATCGAGCATCTGCTGGACTCTTCCGAAGAAAGGCAAAAATACGCGCGGGAGGGGCTTAGGCGCGTTCATTCCGTGTTCAGCTGGGAAAAGGCCGCCCGGGAATCGGTTGAGGTTTATCGCGAGGCAATCCATGATTACCATTGATTTGCAGGAGCTGAATCTGAAGCCGGGATTCGCGGTTCTGGATGCCGGATGCGGCACGGGCAGACATCTGCGGGCGCTGGCGAGACTGCCGGGCCTGAAAATATTCGGAATCGACCGCAACCCCGCCGATGTGGCCGAGGCGGCGAAAGCGCTCTCGGAGATGCCGGACGCGCTTTCCCGGGAGGTTTCCGTGGAGGCCGCCGATATTACGAAAATGCCCTTTGCGAATGAAACTTTCGACTGCGTGATCTGCTCCGAGGTGCTGGAGCACATTCCGGAGCACGAAGCCGCGCTGAAGGAGCTGGTCCGCGCGCTGAAGCCCCGGGGCACGCTGGTCGTCAGCGTTCCGCGCTATTTTTCCGAGCGCATCTGCTGGATGATATCTCCGGCGTACTCGAGCGACGAAGGCGGGCACATCCGAATTTACAAAAAGAAAAATCTGCAAAAGATGCTGGCGGTGCAGGGGATGAAGTGCTGGAAGATCAATTACAAACATGCGCTGCACGCGCCCTACTGGTGGCTTAAGTGCCTGGTCGGCATCAAGAACGACAATAATTATTTTGTGAAGCTTTATCATCGGTTTCTGGTTTGGGACATGTTCTGCAAGCCAAGGGCGGTGCGGGTTCTGGAGGAAGCGTTGAATCCGGTCATCGGAAAGAGCATCGTGTTTTATTCGAAAAAGGGCTGACCGTATGGAATTGAATATATCGCTGAGCGAAGAGCTCAAACCCATTGATGTGGAAAAGGTGGCCGAATTCATCGCCTCCCTGCAGAAGGAAAACGGTGAAATCCCCTGGTCGCGGGGCGGAAAGACGGATCCCTGGGACCACATTGAAAGCGCGATGGGCCTGAGCGTCGCCGGATGGACCGCCGAGGCGGAGCGCGCCTATGCCTGGCTGGTTTCCGCCCAGTTGCCGGACGGAAGCTGGTGGTCGGAAATCCGCGACGGAGTGGTCACCAATTCAACGAAGGAAACCCATTTTGCCGCCTATATCGCCGTAGGCGTTTACCATCACTATCTGATTACGGGCGACAGGACTTTTCTCAGAACCATGTGGCCGTCTTTATCACGCGGCATTCAATACGCGGTCAACATGCAGGCGCCGGATGGAGAAATCTACTGGGCCAGAAACCGCGAGGGGGCCATCGACCGGATGGCGCTTTTGACCGGATGCAGCTCGATTTACATGAGCCTCAAGTGCGCGCTGGCCGTCGCGGACCTGCTGGACATCAAAAAGCCCGCCTGGCAGAAGGCCAGAGAGCGGCTGGGAGAAACCATACGCAGCCGCCCGGATCTTTTCAACATGATCAAATCCCGTTTTTCGATGGACTGGTACTATCCCATCCTGTGCGGAGCCGTCAGGGGAAACGAGGCGAAAGCCCGCATCGATCACTTGTGGGACAAGTTTGTCGTGCCCGACTGGGGAGTGCGCTGCGTCAGCGACCGTCCCTGGGTGACGATGGCCGAAACATCGGAATTCATCCTGACGCTGGCCGCCATGGAAGACCACACCCGGGCGCGGGCCATCTTCAGCTGGCTTGGCGACAAGCGCTATTTCGACGGTTCCTACTGGATGGGCGTGACGTTTCCCGACACGGTGATCTGGCCGGAGGAAAAAACCGGCTGGACGGCCGCCGCGGTTTTGCTGGCCTGGGATGCGCTCAACGGCATGACGCCGGCCTCGAAAATATTCGCCCACAGCTCCTGGCCGGAGTAAACCCCATCCATTTCCGAAAACGGTACCGCGGACTCCCGGCGGCGGGATTTTTGATGTTCATTGTCAGCCGCGGCACTTTGAAAAGAGGAAAGCATTGCTGAAGGATCACCGACCCTATTACGTCAAGCGCTTTTACAACCGGTTTCAGAAAATGTACGCTCAATATTTTCTGGCGCCGCAGTTCGAGTATTTCGGCCGGGGACTGGTATTCATGAAGCCTTGGCACGTGGAAATCTTCGGCGGACCGGTTTCCCTTGGGGATCATTCGAATGTCATTGCCACCCCGGACAAGAAAGTCAGGCTGACCGTCTGGCCGGCCTGGAAAAGCGCAGGGAAGATCGAAATCGGCCGTTGCTGCCTGATCTGCCCGGGGACGAGAATTATGGCGGCCACATCTGTCACGATGGGCGACGGCTGCATGACGGCCCAGCATGTCAGCATCAGCGATTCCGACTGGCATGATTTGTACGATCGCAGCCAGCCGGTGGGCGTTACACAGCCGGTCCGCATCGGCAACAACGTCTGGCTGGGCGAAAACGCCGTGATCTGCAAAGGTGTGACGATCGGGGACAACGCCGTGATCGGCGCCGGCTCCATTGTGGTCAAGGATATTCCGGCCAACGCGATTGCCGCCGGGAACCCGGCCGCGGTGATCAAATATCTGGATCCGGACAAACCGATCCGGACGCGCATGGAATGGCTGGCCAACCCCGCCAAGCTGGCCGAAGAGTTTGAAGAGATTGACCGCGACATGATGAAAGGCAACACGATGATAGGCTGGTTCCGGTCGATTATTTTTCCGAGAAAGGGAGACTGAACTCATGCGCGTTGCCGTGATTGCCGCTCCTTACCCGCTGGAAGAATTTCCCTCGCCGCCCCTGGGCATTGCCTACGTCGCCGCGGCCTTTGAAGCGGCGGGCTGCGAAGTGCGGATTTTCGACTATATCATCTCTTGTTATTCCAGGGAAAAACTGGCTGCTCAACTGGCCGATTTTCAGCCGGATGCCGTGGGCGCCGGTTCGGTCACGATGAATTTTTACGACGGGCAGCGGATTCTGCGCGACGTGAAAAGCATCGATCCCGGCATCCTTACCATGATGGGCGGACCCCATGTGTCCTTTACCGTGGAAGAGACGCTGCAGACCTACCCGGAAATCGACGTGGTGTTTATCGGCGAGGCGGACGACACCATCATCGAATTCGCGCCGCTGATTCGACGGAAAGATAAATGGCTTCAGGTGCGGGGCCTCGCGTATCGCGACGGCGACGGCATCGTCCATACCGGCCGCAGGGACTTCATCACGGATGTGGACCGCATTCCGCTGCCCGCACGCCGTCTGCTGCCCATTTCCCGCTACCGGGCGCTGGGGTATCCCGTCAGCATGATCACCGGCCGCGGCTGTCCGCACGGCTGCATTTTTTGTCTGGGAAGAAAAATGGTCGGCGCGAAAGTCCGCCGCCGCAATCCGGCCCTGGTGGTGGACGAGATCGAGCAGATCATTGGCATGGGCTTTGACCGGATGAACATCGCCGACGACCTTTTTGCTTCGGACACAAACCGCGTTCGGGAAATCTGCCGGGGCATTCGCGAGCGCGGCCTGAAATTCACCTGGAGCGCTTTCGCGCGCGTGGACACCGTCACGCAGGAAATGTTTGATGAGATGGCGTCCGTGGGCTGCGACAGCGTCAGTTTCGGCGTCGAATCGGGCTGTCCGGAAATGCTCAAAAGGGTGCGCAAGGGCATAACGCTTGCGCAGGCGGCCGAGGCCGTCCGAATGTGCAAGCAGTCCGGAATGCTGGCGCACGCCTCCTTTATGGTCGGTCTGCCGGGAGAGACAAAAGAAACGCTTCAGCGGACGGATGAATTTGCCCGGAGTCTGGACATCATGTACGGCTACCACTACCTTGCGCCTTTTCCGGGCACGACCCTGTGCGAGAAAGTGGAGCGCTATGATCTGCAGATTCTGACCCGCGACTGGTCCAAATATGATGCCAACGACGCGATCGTGAAAACATCGGAGCTTGTGCCCCAGGACATTCGGGATTTTGTCGCCCGATATGAAGCCGAGGTGAACGGCGACTGGCAAAAGGTGGTGGACAACTACAAGACGGGGAAAAACACCCCCTACGACGATTTGCGGGTTGAAGGGCAGAGCCGGACGAAAATCACGTATGCCATTCTCAAGGAAGACCTCGTGGAGCGCCTGGGCGTCATCGATTCATCCCTGGCCGGCGGCGGAAGCAAAGACGAGGCGGAAAACCTGCTCATCGAAAGAATGAAGGAATCCATTTCCGGCGATCCCGCAGTGGTTGAATCGACCGTGCGGGATTTTATCGCCAAAGGCTATCTGAGAGCCGATTTCAGCGACAGGGGCTGCATCTGGCGCTGGAGCTGAAACCTTCGGATGACTGCGCGCGGCCTATAAGGCTAAACTGTATTTTTTCCGTTCAATCTTTTATTTCTTTTTCAAAACCCCCAGCGATTTGAAAAGAGGCGCTGCGTCAAAGAGGCCGGAAGCGACCGCCTGTTGGTAAACGAGGTAGGGCGCCTGGCCGCCGTCGGCGGGATTGGGAAAAATGTCGTGAAAAACCAGATAGCCGCCGGACCGGACGTGATCCGCCCAAACTTGATAGTCTTTCAGAACGGATTCGTAGGCGTGGCTTCCGTCCACAAAGACAAGGCCAAGCGGCGTCTTCCAGGCCCGTCCGATGATGTCCGACCGGCCGATAATCGGGACGACGGTGTCCTGAAGATCGAAATCTTCAATCGTTTTGCGAAACAGCCGGAACGTGTCGATTTTCCCCGTTTCCTTGTCCAGCAGCTCGGGATCAAAATATTCCTGGCCCGGCTGCTGCTCCTCCGAGCCGGTATGATGGTCCACTGAAAAAAATATGGCGCCGTTTTCCCGGCAGGCGCACCCAAGATAGACGGAGGATTTTCCGCAGTAGCTGCCGATTTCCAGGCAGGGGGCGGACCGGGAGGCTTCGAGGGCCAGATCATAGAGGCGACCGGCTTCCGCCTCATCCAGAAATCCTTTGATTTTTGATATTTTTATCGGGTCAATCTTCAGCATCGGCAATCCTTTGAGGGAAGTTTTGTTTTCATAAACCGCCCCCGAATAAATTGCAACTTGAAAGATGACGAAAAGGGCGAAGGGGTTTGGTTGGATCAGAATTTGAATCATCGAATCATTGACCAAAACCTATCGATTGTGATATCGTAATACCAACAATATATCGATGGAGGTATTGGCATGCAATCCGTCACGGTATCCCCGAAATATCAGGTGGTCATCCCCAAAGAAGTCAGAGACTCCTTAAAGCTTCAGCCGGGTCAAAAAATGCAAGTCGTAGAATACGCCGGAAGGATTGAACTGATTCCCGAACGTGACATCAAAGAGCTCCGTGGATTTCTCAAAGGCATCAATACGGAATTCAAGCGCGAGGAAGATCGATTATGAATATTGTAGATTCTTCAGGCTGGCTTGCTTATTTTGCCGATGAAATCAATGCAAAGCATTTTATGGCGCCATTGAGCAGTCCAACCAGGCTTATCGTTCCCGCAATAACCCTATACGAAGTATTCAAAGTCATCCTGAGGGAATCCAGTGAGAATGAGGCATTGCAGGCGGTTGTTGCCATGCAAAAAGGACAAGTCATCAATTTAAATACATCACTGGCGCTGGCCGCGGCAAGACTGAGTCTGGAACATCGGTTTCCCATGGCAGACAGTATTATTCTTGCAACAGCCCTGGAATTCAGGGCTACTATCTGGACTCAAGATGCGGACTTTAAAGATTTAAACAAGGTCAAATATTTCCCGAAAAAATAAAAACACAACTCATTTGCTTTTAACACCTGTGCTTACGCACCTGCAACTTCACGGTTGACAGCAAAGCCTGTTTCAGAGATAGTACAAAAAAATCATCGATCAGGGCGGGCATTGCTTTAATGCAGGAAAAAAACACGGACCAGAGTTCGATGGACGCTGACCACGTTCGACGGCTGACGCAAATCGGCGTGGCGCTTTCCGCGGAAAAGAATATCGACCGTCTGCTGGAAAAAATTCTCACGGAAGCCCGCACCATCACGTCCGCGGACGGCGGAACGCTCTACCTCATGTCGGAAAACGAGCGTGAACTTCAGTTCGCCTTCATCCAGAATGAATCCATGGGCGTAACCATGGGGGGGACGGGCGAGAAAATCACCTGGCCGCCCGTGCCCATGACCGGCGCCGACGGTCTGCCCAATCACGCGAACGTATCCGCGCACGTGGCGATCACCCGGGAGGCGGTGAACATCGAGGATGTTTATGACGCGTCCGGGTTCAATTTTGACGGGCCCAGGGCGTTCGACCAGAAGACGGGCTACCGCACGAAATCCATGCTGGTCGTTCCGATGCTCAATCACGAGAATGAAATCATCGGCGTCCTGCAGATGATCAACGCCCGGAACAAAGATACGGGCCTGGTGATTCCGTTTTCCGAAAGGGCCCGCGATCTGGCATGGTCATTGGCCTCGCAGGCGGCGGTGGCGCTCACCAACAATCTGCTGATTCTTGAACTGCAGACCCTGCTGGAAGCTTTCATCCAAACGATCGCGCTGGCCATCGACGAAAAATCCCCTTACACCGGCGGGCACGTCCGGCGCGTGGCCGGCCTCACCATGCAGATTGCCGAAGCCGTCAATGCCTGCCGGGACGGGCATTACGCAAACACCCGACTGTCCGAGGACGAAATGAGGGAACTGCGGATGGCCGCCTGGCTGCACGATGTCGGAAAAATCACAACGCCGGACCATGTCGTGGATAAAGCGACAAAACTGGAAAAAGTGTATGATCGCATCGGTGAAATCAAAACCCGGTTCGAAGTGCTGAAAAGAGACCGCCTGCTCGCGGCGTGCGGCGGACGCGAAAACCCGCCCGGTGCGAATAAGGCGGAGACGGAACGAGAACTCGACGAACTGGACGATGAGCGCCGGTTCCTGCTGCAGATGAACATCGGGGGCGAATTCACGAAGGATCAGATGATCGAGCGCATTCGGCGGATCGCCCAAAGACAATGGAAAAGCGACGGGGAGGTCCGGCCGCTGCTCACGGAAGATGAAGTGTACAACCTGAGCATTCGGCGCGGGACGCTGAATGACGAGGAAAGGGAAATCATCAACAACCACGCGGCCCTGACCCATAAGATGCTCTCGAAACTTCCTTTCCCCAAAAAGCTTCGGCGAATCTCCGAGTATGCCGGCGCGCATCATGAAAAACTCGACGGCAGCGGCTATCCGCTGGGACTCAAGGGCGACGAGCTTTCCCTTCAGTCGAGAATCATCGCGCTGGCCGATATTTTTGAAGCGCTGACCGCCAAGGACCGGCCTTATAAAAAGGGCAAGACGCTGGGCGAAGCTTTGAAGATCATGGAAATGATGGTCAAGGACCATCATATCGACGCCAACCTCTACGAGCTGTTCATTCGGGAAAAAATTTACATGGCGTATGCCGCAAAGGAGCTCGCTTCACAGCAGATCGATGTGTGAAAATAAGGGGATTAGGCTGAAGACTGAAGGCTGAAGGTTTTTAAAAGGGAATTGGGCTGACCCCCTTTACAGGGGGCGCGAGACTGAAGGGTTTTTTTCAAACAGGAAATTTTTGCTTGATTTTATTGACTGATGTGTTAAGAAGCCCATGCAAGCGGTGATTTAATGGTAAATTGCTCCGCTCTATAAATGTGCTAAAGCACTGAAAGTCAATGAAATCAATTGAACCCGTGCTTTGGCGCGGGTTTTTTATTCTAAATTCAAAACCCGCACAAAAAACTGTAAGGAGAAGATGTTTTATGCAGATTTCATCGGAAAGCGTTAAAGTAGGTCATCCGGATCTGGTGGCGGATATCATTGCGGCGAATGTGATTGCAGCCATTCTGGATGAGGAAAAGAAACTGAAGTTGACACTGGCCAATATGCCGCACTGCGGCATTGAAGTATTTCTGGGCAAGGGCATCTGCATGGTGGGCGGCGAAGTCAGGTCGAGAGTATGCGTGGACATCGACAAGATCGCCCGGGACTCCGTGATCGAACTCGGCTACAACCACGCGGCGGTGGGCCTCAACGGATATCTGATGGGCGTGCTCAACGCCATTATTCCCCAGTCGCCGGACATCAACCAGGGAACAAGCTGTCTTTTGAACAAAAAACGGGAAATCGGCGCGGGGGACCAGGGCATCATGTACGGGTACGCCTGCGACGAAACGCCGGAAATGCTTCCGCTGCCTTATGTGATGGTCAACAAGCTCATGCGCGCTTTTGAATACTGTCAGGATCCGATTTTCGCGCCGGATGGAAAGGGGCAGGTGTCCGTCGATTACGACGTCAAAACCGGAAAGCCCCGCCGCGTTGCCAAGGTCCTGATGTCCAACTCGATCGATTACCGTTTTGTCAAGGGCAACCGCCTCAAAATCCGCGACCGTGCCAAAAAGATCGCTTTTGAGGCCCTGAAGGACTGCGTGGATAAAAAGACGGAATTTCTTTTCAATCCGACCGGGGAATGGAACGCCATCAATTCCTGCAGCGCCGCGGATTCCGGCGTTACGGGACGCAAGCTGGTTGTTCAGTTTTACGGCGGGTATCCCGGAGCTCAGTTGGGCGGCGGCGCGGTGGTCAACAAGACGCCCGAAAAGGTGGACTGCTCCGCGGCGTTCGGCGCGCGCCATGTGGCCAAGAACATCGTGGCGGCGGGTCTGGCCACCAGGTGCTCGGTGCAATTGGCGTACGCCATCGGGATTGCCGATCCTTTCTCCATTTACGTCAACACGTTCGGCACGGGCAAAATCCCGGACGACCGGCTGGAAAAAATTATCGGGGATCTGTTTGATCTGACGCCGGAGGGAATGATCGAAAACTTCAAACTGCTCGACGGCGGAATCTACCGCAGAATTCCCCGGACCTTCTTCATGGACGACTACTGCTGGGAAAAAACGGACATGGTGAAGACGCTGCAGAAGGCCGTAAAATAAAATTGTTTCCAACAGGAGAAAAAGGTGATTCCTCGATATTCAAGAGAAAAAATGGCGGCCATCTGGAGCCCGGAAAACCGGTACGCCAAATGGCTGGATGTGGAGGTTGCGGCGTGCGAGGCCATGGTGAAGCTGGGCAGGGTTCCGGCTGAGGCGCTCGAAAACATCCAAGCCAAAGCGGTCATCAACACGGCCCGCATCGATGAAATCGAAAAGGTCACAAGGCATGACGTGATCGCTTTCGTTTCCTCTTTGACCGAGGTGATCGGCGAGGACGGCCGTTTCATTCACATGGGGCTCACCTCCTCGGACGTTCTCGACACGGCGCTGGCCGTTCAGCTCAAAGAGGCGTCCGGCCTTCTTCTGGAAGACCTGGACCAACTCCTGGCGGTTCTGAAAAGACGGGCCCTGGAGCATAAAAATACCCTGATGATCGGCCGGTCGCACGGCATTCACGCCGAGCCGATCACCTTCGGGCTGAAGCTCGCCTCGTGGTATTCGGAAATGCGGCGCAACCGCGCGCGCCTGGAGCGCGCGCGCGAGGCCGTTTCCTGCGGCAAGATCGCGGGCGCCGTGGGCACGTTTTCTTTTGTGGATCCTTTTGTGGAAGGGCATGTCTGCAAAAAACTCGGTCTCAGCCCCGCGCCGGTTTCGTCTCAGATCATCCAGCGGGACCGGCACGCGGAATTTTTCTCCACGCTGGCGATCATCGCCTCGTCAATCGACAAGTTCGCGCAGGAAATCCGCCTGCTCCAGAGAACGGAAGTGCGCGAGGCGGAGGAATATTTTTCGCAAGGGCAGAAGGGGTCTTCGGCGATGCCCCACAAGCGCAATCCCGTGCTTTCGGAAAACCTCTCCGGGCTTTCCCGCCTGGTGCGTTCCTATGCGCTTGCCGCGCTGGAAGACGTGGCTTTATGGCACGAGCGCGACATCAGCCACTCCTCGGTGGAGCGGGTGATCGCGCCGGACGCCACCATTGTTCTGGATTTCATGCTGGGGCGCTTTACCGGCTTGATGGACAAGCTGTTGGTGTATCCGGAAAGGATGCTCGCCAATCTCAACATGACGCACGGCGTGATATTTTCGCAGATGGTTTTGCTGGCGCTCATTGAAAAGGGGGCGGCGCGTGAAGACGCCTATGCCGTCGTTCAGAAAAACGCGATGAAATCCTGGCACGAGGGAATTGAATTTCGAAAACTCCTCGATCAGGATGAAAGGGTCCGGAAGCTTCTGACCGCCGCCGAGCTCGACGCCATTTTCGACGTCAACCATTTTCTGAAGCACCTGGATTTCATCTTTCAGCGGGTTTTCGGAAAGTAAAGAAAATGCAGCGGGGAAAGGCCGCGTGACCTCCCGTGACCTCGCGTGACCTTCAGGTTATCAGATTATCAGGTTATCCGGTTATGAAAACCGTTCCCCGCGATCTTATTTTTTCGCCAGAATCGTATCCTTCAGGAAGTCACCCTTCGTTTCGGGATAATCCATCGTGAAATGCAGGCCGCGGCTTTCCTTTCGGGCCAGCGCGCTCTTCACAATCAGTTTGGCCACGGTGGTGATGTTGCGAAGTTCGATCAGATCTTTGGTGACCCTGTAGTTCCAGTAGTATTCGTGAATTTCCCGCTGAACCATGTCGATGCGGCGTTCGGCCCGCGCCAGACGCTTGTCCGAACGGACGATGCCCGCGTAGTTCCACATGCACCGGCGGATTTCATCCCAGTTGTTGGTGATCACGATGCTGTCGTCGCTTTCCGAAGTGTCGCCGGGGTCCCAGGGGCGGATGGGCACGGTGCTCATTTGGGTCTGCCGGAAGGATTTGGCGATTTTTGTATAGGCCCGGTGTGAATACACCAGGGCTTCCAGAAGCGAGTTGCTGGCCAGGCGGTTGGCGCCGTGCAGGCCGGTGCAGGAAACTTCCCCGCAGGCGAACAGATTGTCGATGGAGGTTTTGCCGAAGTGATCCACCGCGACGCCGCCGCAGATATAATGGGCCGCCGGAGCGACGGGAATGGGCTCCCGGGCCATGTCGATGCCGTACTCCAGGCATTTGTTGTAGATATTGGGAAACCGGTTCAGGAGAAATTCGCGGCTGTGGTGCGAGATGTCCAGAAGGACGTATTCATCCCCGGATTGCTTGATTTCATTGTCGATGGCTTTGGCCACCACGTCGCGCGGCGCAAGGCTGTTCATGGGGTGGTATTTTTCCATGAAGGTGGCGCCGTTCTTCAGCTTCAGAATGCCGCCTTCGCCGCGGACGGCCTCGCTGATTAAAAACGCCTTGGCTTCCGGATGGAACAGGCAGGTGGGGTGGAATTGGATGAACTCCATGTTGGCGATTTTTGCGCCGGCGCGGTAGGCCATGGCAATGCCGTCGCCCGTGGCGATGTCCGGATTGGTGGTGATCAGATAGACCTTGCCCGCGCCTCCCGTCGATAGAATCGTATATTTGGCGCGGAAGGTGCGGACTTCGTCCTCGTTGATGTCGAGCACGTAGGCGCCCAGACAGTTGACGGTCCGGCCCTGCGGATCTTTCCGGAGGATCAGGTCGATGCCGATGTGGTTTTCGTAAATCCGGACGTTTTTCAGCGCCGCGACTTTTTCGTGAAGCGCCCGCTCGATTTCCTGGCCGGTGAGGTCTTTGGCGTGCAGCACGCGGCGCCGGTGATGGCCCCCCTCCTGGCCCAGATCGTAAAGGTGGGGAGGCTCTTCCGATTTCGTGAAATTGACGCCCCATTCGATCAGTTCCTGAACGCGCGGCGGCGCCTCCCGCACGACAAATTCAACGACGTCCTTCCGGCAGAGGCCCGCGCCGCACTCCAGCGTGTCGCTGATGTGCTCTTCAAAACTGTCGGTCTTGTCCGTGACCGCAGCGATGCCGCCCTGGGCGTAGTTGGTGTTGGATTCCGATTTTTCCTTTTTGGTGACGATGGCGACCGAACCGAGCTGCGCCACTTTGATGGCCAGACTCAAACCCGCGATTCCGCTTCCGATGATGAGAAAATCAGTTTGTGTTTCCATGTGAGAAAAGCCCGCTCATTCCCGCCGCTAAAAGTTTGTTTACAAATGTCGGGGGCTTTTATATAAGCCTTTTTCGCGGTTTGTAAAGAAAATTATGAAAAAGGAGTTTCCTTGTTTGTTTTAGGCATTGAGTCATCCTGCGACGAAACGGCGGCCGCGGTGGTCCGGGACGGAAAGCTGCTCTCCGGCGTGATTGCGTCGCAGATCAAGGATCACAGCGCATACGGGGGCGTGGTGCCGGAGCTCGCCTCGCGAAAGCATATCGAAGCGATCGTTCCCGTGGTGGAGCAGTCTTTGAAGGAAGCGGGCGCTTCCTTCCGGGATCTCGAGGGGATTGCCGTCACCCGCGGCCCGGGCCTGATCGGCTCGCTCCTGGTCGGGCTCTCCGCCGCCAAGGCTCTGGCCTATGCGCTGGGCATTGCGTTTGTCGGAGTCAACCATTTGGAGGCGCACATCATGGCGTCTTCGCTGGGGGAGAAAAAACCGCGGTTTCCGTTTGCCGCTCTGGTGGTTTCCGGCGGTCACACCAATGTGTATTCGGTGAAAAATTACCACCGGTTCGCGCTGCTGGGCCAGACGCGGGATGATGCGGCGGGAGAGGCGCTGGACAAGGCGGCCAAACTGCTCGACCTGGGCTACCCCGGCGGCGTCGTGATCGACCGGATGGCCAGAGACGGAAATCCGGAGGCCTACGGTTTTCCCAGAGCCATGAAAGATTCGCCGGATTTCAGCTTCAGCGGACTCAAAACATCCCTTTTGGTCATGATGAAGAAGCGGGGGAAGGGCTTTGCGGAGAGTGAGCTTCCGGATGTCGTCGCAAGCTACCAGGAAGCGGTTGTGGACGTCCTGGTGGAGAAAACGCTCAGGG
>JAQUVQ010000069.1 GCA_028693285.1 Smithellaceae bacterium | reverse complement strand
ACCGGAATCGGCAGAAAATCATACAATTCTCGATACCGTTTTTCGCTTTCGCGAAGGTTCTCCTCTGCTTGTTTCTGCCCTGTGATGTCCAGAGAAATGCAGCCGATCAGAGGCGGTTTGTTGTGCCGGTGAATGGGAAACCGGTGCGTGATCCAGGTATGCGCTCCGTCCTTCTGGGGCCTTTGCGAGATGGATTGCACCACTTCTCCCCGCAGAACCGCTTCATCGTCTTTCCTGGACAAAAGGGCGATCTCTTCAGGCCAGATATCCTCACTCCTTTTCCCCAGCCACTCCTGGGGCTTTACACCGAAATATTCTTCAGTGTTCCCCGTCAAATAAATAATGCGCCGGTCCGAATCTTTAATGTAGGCACTGCCGGGAAAATACCGCATGAACTGGCCGAAGAGCTCTTCACTCTCCCGCCGGGCGCTCTCCGCGAGCACTCGCTCCGTAACATCCCGGGCATCACAAACGAGTCCGTCAATTTTGCCGTCGCGCACAAGGGGCGATCCGCTGATATCCAGATATTTGCGGGTTCCATCCCTGGCAATCACATCATAAACGGCGGAGGTAATGATTTCACCCTGCAGAATCTGGCCGATGTTTTGTACCGCCATCTGGAAGGATTCCGGCGTCAGGATGGTCTTTAAATCGTCGATGGGCCGGCCGACGAACTCTTCCGGCCGGTACCCCAGGATCCTCTCCGCGCTAGGCGACACGCTCGTAATCGTGAGGTTCCCATCAAAAACCAGAACCATGTCGGTGATATTTTCAAAGCTCAGCCGGTACTGCTCCTCCATCATCCGCAGACGCTCGTTGGCCTGTTCCAGGTCAAGCAGTTTCTTTTCCAGCTGATTGAAAAGGACTTCATTGTGCTGGCGGAAAAACTCCATTTCCTCGCCGAGCGGCTTTTTCGCCCGCCGGGGAGTCAAACGGCTTTCTTTCAGGACCTCTTCCAGAATCGCGATCAGTTCTTCCGGTTCCTGGGGTTTGAAGACAAACCGCTCCGCGCCGAGGCTCATGGCAAACTCTTCATCTTTCGGCGTGTTGTATGAAGCCGTGAAAAACACAAAGGGAATCCGCTTGAGGGCGTCGTCTGATTTCAACTGCCGGCAGAAGGTATATCCGTCCATGACCGGCATCAGGATGTCGGAAACAATCAGGTCCGGGTGATGTGAACGGGCCCTGGCCAGGCCTTCTTCGCCGTTGACCGCGGAAAGGACTTCAAACCCCCGGCTTTTGAGAAGGGTTTCCAAAAGGAGCCTATTGTTGCCGTCGTCGTCCACAATTAAAACGCGAGCTGTCATTTTCCGCCTTTCTTCCGTTGTTCTTTGTGAGTTGCCGTGTTTTTTCCGTTGCAAGACCGGACTTCAACGTTTTAAGGGACTTTGAAAGCAGGTATTTCTTGTATTGGCCACAATAAATAGGAAGCCGGTTTTCCTGTCAAGAAGATTTAATAACCCGCCCTCTTCTCTCCAGAATTTCCGGAACGAGCCGGCAAACGCTTTTCAGCCGTCGGGGTTGGACGGACAAAACCCGATCTCTTTTTCTCCCCGGTCATTGTCTTAACTCATTCTTTAACAATTGCTTTCATTTATTTAATATTGCAAGGCAATTTGCAACTCCTCCTGTCGGGATGCCGTGCGGGCCTTCTGTCTTTCCGCTTCCTGCCAGGAATCTCTGGAAGCCCTCCGCGCCAAACCGGAATACCCTTCGGGCCTCGGGAAACAGGTGCATTCCGGCTGAAGCTGTGGTATGAATCCGGCCGTGGCGGTCAGGATTTTGACCACAAAATCAAACAGCGGCAATAAAAATCCGAGAGGCGAAAAAACCATGAAGATCGGCAAAATAATCTTGTTAGGTTCGATGTTTGTTCTGGCATTGGCGGCCTGGACATCGGCGTTGTCCGCGGAAGAAGTGGTCATCGGATACAGCGGCCCTCTGAGCGGACCCGCCGCAGAATACAGCCAGGACAGCATCAACGGCATCGACATGGCCATTCGGGAAATCAACGCAGCGGGGGGAATCTCCGTCAAAGGGGAAACCTTCACCTTCAAGCTCAAACGGCTGGACGACCGCGCGGGCATGGACCAGGCCATCATCAACGCCCGCAAATTCGTGAACCAGGACAAGGCCCCCGTGGTGTTCAACTCGCTGGCCACGACCATCGGCGCCCTTTTGAAGATCAATGAAGCCAAAGGCGGTGAATTTCTGCTGGTGGGCTATTCCAGCGTGCACACGCACCACAACCAGGGAAACCGGCTGCTCATCAATCCCACGCCGGACTTTCGCTCCTTTGTCAAGGCCGCCTCCGACGTTGCCTGGCAAAAGGGGTACCGCAACGGAACGATGGTCGTGACCCTGGGCGAATACGGCGACGCCTGGCGCAAACATTTCCGGACGGTCTGGGAGAAAAAAGGCGGCAAGATCATCGGCGACATTCCTGTCAACTACTACACGGAAACGGATTTTTCCGCGCAGTTGACCTCCGCGCTCGCGACCCGGCCGGACTTTCTTCTCATCGGCGGCCCTTCGGCGACGACCGCCCTGGCCGTCGAGCAGGTGCGCAGCATGGGGTTCAAAGGCGGTTTTGTCCTGACGGATCAGGCCCGCATGGATTATATCGCGGACATCCTCAAAAACAGGAAGCTGATGGAAGGCATGATCGGCATCGCCAACGTCGCGGATCTTCCCTACCCCGCTTCCGCGGGTTTTGCCGCAAAATACAAAGAAACCTACAAAAAAGCGGCGACGTGGGAATCCGCGCTGAACTACAACACGATGCATGTCCTGGCCAAAGCCATGACCATCGCCGGCTCGGCCCGTGATCCTTACGCCATTCGAAAGGCCGTGGGCAAGGCGCTGCCTCTTCTGGGCGACAAGTACCCCAGCGAACTGTTCAGCATCGAGGAAAACGGCGTCATGCATTCCGCCGGCATCGTCCAGAATGTGGAAAACGGAAAATTTCAAAAGGCCTATTACACGCTGGACTTTCCAAAGACCAGGGCGGAATTCGACAAGTACAAAAAGGTGAGCAGGATCAGGGAACCGGAAAACTACCGGTGGGTTCCCGTCGAGTAACCCCGCAGCCGGCCGTTTTGCCGGGAGCGCTACTGAAGCGACTGCAGGTAGGAACGAAGATTGACGCCCTGGCGGGTCAGGTTCAGTTTTTTCCGGATATTGTTCCGGTGCGTTCCGATCGTGCTGTCCGACGTGTTGAGCACACCGGCGATTTCCTTGGTCCTCATGCCCTTGCGAATCAGATCGGCGACCTGAATTTCCTGGGGGGTCAGGTACTTCTGCAAAGACTGCACATTTTTCATGAAGGGAGACACAATCTCTTTCAGATTGCCGGCCAGAACATTCAGGTATTGTTTGCACGGATCTTCCCGCATCGCCCTTCCGATCTTTTCTAAATACGGCATGACCAAATCGTTGATGTTGGCCTGCAGCTTCTCTTCAATTGCCTTTTGCCCTTCGTTCCGGCCGCGCAGCAATACGCGCAGCGCCTTGTTGGCGTCTTCCAGTTCTTCGGCGAAGCTCCTGAGGGCGCTCTGGGTCTGCTTATGTTCGGTAATGTCGGTGCCGGCGACCATCCGGCAGGTCCGCCCCTGATATTCGATCCGGTTTGCCTGAAACAAATAATCCCTGACGGTTCCGTCCTTGCAGACGAGACCGGCTTCCACGGAAATTTCTCCCTGCAGGGCTGTTTGCTTTATTTTATTCGACAGATTTCGCCGGTCCGGTTCGGCAATGTGGCCCATCACCGGCATCTTCCTGATTTCCTCTTCCGAAAAACCGGTTGTTTTCTCGAAGTTGCCGTTCCAGAACAAAAGTCCATCCGACTCATCCGCGATGTAAAATACGCCCGGCAGGCCGTCGATCACCGACCGAAGGAAAATCCGCTCCCGCTGCAATTCGTCCTGCGCCTGCTTGCGCCTGGTCACATCCCGGGACACGCCGTGAATCACCGTCAAATCGCCGCGGGTATTGTGAAAGCCCTGTACGACCGTTTCCAGCCAGCGGGTCGAGCCGTCCCTGTGATAATATTCCAGCAGAAGGGTCAGCGGCTTTTCGGCAATTCGCTTTCCCTTTTTTTCAAGAGCGAGCAGTCTGGCCAGAGCCTCCCGCACGCGGGATACGGAATCCGGCGTCATTCTCTCGTCCAGGCGCTGACGGCTTCTCTCCGCGGGAGTAAAACCCAGCACTTTAGTGAGCGACGGGGTAATGTAGAGGGTTTTCAGGTTCACATCCGCAATCCACGCGATATCGGTCATGTGCTCCGAAAGGAACCGGTACCGGTTCTCGCTTTCCCGCAGGGCTTCCTCGGTTTGTTTCCGGGCCGTGATGTCCATTACCAGGGCGATGGCGTAGCGCCGGTTGTCTATCGTAACCAGCGACGCGAAATTCATGCCGGTGAGCACCTCTCCGTTTTTTCTTCGATACCGGAACTCCTGATTCAGGCACTGGCCCTCGCGCAGGAGAATGTCCCGAAATCTTTCCCGCTCCTCATCGGGCGCCACCCACAATCCCAGCTCCACGGATGACCGGCCGATGGCTTCTTTGCGTGAAAAACCGGACTGCCGGCAAAACCGGTCGCTGACATCATAGATGACGCCGTCGTCCAGGCTGCTCACGACCAGGGAGGCGGGGCACAGGTGAAGCAGGGATCGGTAGATTTGTACCTGCGCAACAGGAACCGGGCCCGGCACCCTCTTCTTTAGAAGATTCTCCAGCTCCCGATTTCTTTTTTTGAGGGATTCGTTTTCCTTCAGGATCGAATTGATGTCCGTTTTTTTCATATGGCAACCGCCGGAAGTCAGCGGCCCTTGAATGCGGGCGGACGCTTCTCCAGAAAAGACATGACTCCCTCGATGAAGTCGCCGGTTCCCGCGGCGATCCCCTGCAGCGAGGCCTCGCGCTCCAGCGCCGCCGCGAGGTCGGATTCCAGCGAACGGTTCAGCATGCTTTTGATCATGCCGATGGCCCGGGTGGGACCCGCGGCAAGCCGCTTCGCCATCTCCATGGCCTCATCCATCAGTTTGTCCGCAGGCACCACGTTATAGATCAGCCCCCATTCCAGCGCCCTGGAAGCGGGCAAATCCTCGCCCAGCAGCATGAGCTGCTTCGCTCGGGGAAGACCCACCAGCCGGGGCAAAAAGTAGGTGCCGCCTCCATCGGGGATCAGCCCCCGCCGCACAAACACCTGAATGAACTTTGCCGTGTCGGCGGCCAGCACCAAATCGCAGGACAGGGCCAGATTGCAGCTGGCGCCCGCCGCAGTGCCGTTGACGGCGCATACCACCGGCTTTTCCAACGCCCAGATGGAGTTCACCATCCGCGAGTAGCCGAACGTGGAGATGCGCATGCCCAGAGGCGTATGGGCGTCTTTTCTGGCGCTGCCTTTGCCGGTGAGGTCGGCGCCGGTGGAAAACGCCCGTCCGGCACCGGTCAGGAGAAGCGCGCGGATATCGTCGTCGGCCTGCGCCGCCTCAAAGAGATCTCCCAGCCCCTGCACCATGTCGTACGTGAGCGCGTTCATGACCTCCGGGCGGTTCAGTGTGATGACCTCAACATTTCCCTTGCGTTCGACGGTCAGTCCCTCCATGGTTCACTTTCCTCCGTTGGCTTTTATGGAAAAGCGTTTTGCTGTTTTCTCATGCGGACTGTAGGCAAAACACCGCCGGATGTCAATGTTAAACTGGCGATGAAGAAGCAACGAGCGATGAGTGAGGAATAGGGGGCTTTCGCTTGACACGCCGGCGCCATGCGCTTATAGTTGACGCACATGGACGGCGGGCTGTTTTTAGAATCTTCCGCATTACCTTCTGGAGGCGCATGAATGGAACCATCCGCGATGAACGCGCTGCTGCAGGGACAAAAGGCTTTTTTCCGATCGGGAAAAACGAGAAGCATTTCTTTTCGCATTGCTTCGCTGAAAAAGCTCAAGGCCGTCATCAGCGATCATGAAAAGGAAATTCTGGCCGCCGTGTATGACGATCTGCACAAGGAGGCCACCGACGCCTTCGCGACGGAAATTTCCGGCGTGTACACCGAAATCAAGCTGGCGATTGGAAACGTGAGCGACTGGGCGGCGCGGCAAAAAGTTCCGACCCCGTTTTTTATGAGACCGTCCAAAAGCTATATCTACAAAGAGCCCTACGGCGTGGCGCTGATCATCGCGCCCTGGAATTATCCTTTTCAGCTTTTGATCCTGCCGCTGGTCGGCGCGATCGCCGCGGGCAATACGGCCATCCTGAAACCTTCGGAAATTTCGTCGCACACGGCGGCCATCCTGGAAAAAATCATCCGCGCCGCGTTTCCCCCGGAATACATTTGCGTCGTTCAGGGGGGAGCGCCCGAAACGAAGGCGCTTCTGGAATTGCCCGTCGATTATATCTTTTTCACGGGCAGCGTTCCCGTCGGGAAGGCGGTCATGGCGGCGGCGGCCAGAAACCTGACCCCGCTGACGCTGGAGCTGGGCGGCAAAAGCCCCGCCATTGTTCATCAGACGGCCAACCTTCAAACGGCGGCCGGCCGGATCAGTTGGGGAAAATTTCTGAATGCGGGGCAGACCTGCATCGCGCCGGATTATGTGCTGGCGCACGAATCCATTCGGGACGCCTTTTTGGAGGAACTGGCGAAAGTGATCGTGAAATTTTACGGCCGGGACGCCTCAACGCATCCGCGCTACTGCCGGATCATCAACGACCGGCACTTTGAACGACTGACGGCGCTTCTGGACAAAACCAAGGTGGTGTGCGGCGGCAAAACCGACGCCGCCTCGCGCTACATCGAGCCCACCGTGCTGAGTCCGGCGGACTGGGATGACCCCGTCATGCAGGAGGAAATCTTCGGCCCGCTGCTTCCGGTCCTTTCCTATTACGATCTGGACGACGCGATCCGCCGAATCAATGAAAGGCCCAAGCCGCTTGCCCTGTATCTGTTTGCCAACGACAAGGCCGTCCGGAGAAAGATCATTCGGGAAACCTCGTTCGGCGGCGGCGCCATCAACAACACCATCATGCACATCGTGTCCCATCACCTGCCGTTCGGCGGCGTGGGTCCCAGCGGTCTGGGCCGGTATCACGGCCAATACAGCTTTGAAACGTTTTCCCACGCCAAAAGCATCCTGCGCAGCTACAACCGGACGGATGTCGCGGATATCGCCAGGCCTTACCGGGGAAGAATGATGCGGCTGATTCTGAAATGGATGAAATGATGCGCAAAGAAAAATCTCCGGAATCCTAACGATATGGCCGTCATCGAAACCCGATCCCTGACAAAAACCTTCGGCAAAATCGAAGCCGTCCGCGGCATCGATCTGTCGATTGAGCAAGGAGAAATTTTCGGACTGCTGGGCCCCAACGGCGCCGGCAAGACCACCACTATCGGCATGCTCTGCACCATCATCCGGCCCACTTCCGGCCGCGGCATCATCGCGGGCTTCGATATCGCGTCATCGCCGACGCAGGTCCGGCGAAACGTCGGCATCGTCTTCCAGGACCCGACGCTGGACACGATTCTTACCGGCCGGGAAAACCTTCAGCTTCACGCGCGCCTTTACGGAATTCCGGCAGGCGTGCGCGCCCTCTGGATTGATGAAATGCTTTCGCTGGTCGATCTGAAGGACCGGGCCGACGATCTGACCCGAACCTATTCCGGCGGCATGAGGCGCAGGCTGGAGCTGGCGCGCGGCCTTCTGCACCGCCCGGCCGTTTTGTTCCTGGACGAACCGACGCTGGGGCTGGACCCGCAGACGCGCGCCCGCGTCTGGGAATACATCCGCAAAACGGCGCAAAAAGAAAACACCACCGTGGTTCTCACTACGCACTACATGGAAGAAGCCCAGCAGATGTGCGGCCGCGTCGGCATCATGGACCACGGGAAAATCATCGCCCTGGACACGCCGCAGAACATGATCGATTCCCTGGGAGGCGACATCGTGGCGATCCGCGCGGCATCGCCTCCGCTGGACCGCATCCGGTCGCTTCCCGAGGTGTCCGGCGTCCAGGTAACGGACGGCGTAATGGAAGTCACCATGAAATCGGCGCATCTGCATCTGGCGGCGCTGCTCGGTCTGATCCCCGAAGTCCGCAGCGTGGAAATGAGAAAGCCAACCTTAAACGATGTCTTCATCAAGCTCACTGGACGCGACATCCGCGAGGACGACGCGGCCCGCGGCGAAAGCTGGGTGGAAACAATTGCAAGACATCAGCAGCGGGGGAAATGAAGCCATGAAAACTTCCCGTCTCCTGCAAAGAGAGCTGATGGGCATTTCCGCCGTGTGGTGGCGGGAATTCAAGGTCTTCTGGCGGGAAAAAAGCCGGATCGTCTCCAGCATCGTTCAGCCGCTGATCTGGCTTTTCCTCTTCGGCAGCGGCATCGGCGCGAGCCTCTCCGTGGAAAACGTCCATTACCGCGACTACATCTATCCCGGCATCCTGACCATGTCGGTGATCTTCGGTTCCGTTTTTTTCGGACTGTATATTGTCTGGGACCGCAAGCTGGACGTTCTCAAGTCCGTTCTCGTCGCCCCCGTGGCGCGCATCAGCATCTTTTTCGGAAAAGTTCTCGGCGGCTGCACCGACGTGCTGCTGCAGGTGATCATCCTCTTTGCCTTTTCCTTCCTGTTCCCCGCCGTGGATCTTCGGGGCATTCCACAGGCGCTCCTGATTCTGCTGGTCACATCCGTCGCGCTGGTGTCGCTGGGCCTGGCCCTGGGCTCGCTTCTGGAAAGCCTGGAAGGATTTCAGGTCATCTCCGCCTTTCTGGTGTTTCCCCTTTTCTTTCTGTCCGGCGCTCTTTTTCCGCTGGATGAGAGGCTGCCCTCCTGGCTGACCGGCCTGGTCAAAATCAACCCGCTGAGCTATACGGTGGACGGCGTCCGCGGAGCGCTGCTGGGAATGAACAAGTATCCCTACATCATGGATCTGGGAATCCTCCTCCTCTTCGCCGCGGCCATGCTCATCGTCGGCAGCATCTTGTTCAGCCGGATGAAATGACCCTTCCCGAAAATGAAAGGAGCATCATGAAATATCCGCTTCCGGCAATTCTTTTCACACTGCTGATCCTGGCCCCGCAGGCCGGGGCCTGGCACGACAAAACCCACCTGGCCGCGGCCAGGGCCGGGGGGCTGGACTCCTGGTACAATGCCGCGGGGCCGGACCTGGCCAAGATCAAGGCCGGCAACGTCGAATCGTACAATCACTGGTTCAACAACAACGCCGGGGCGGAAGTCACCGCCGGAATGGTGATGGATCAGATCGAACGGTACAACCAGAGAAACAAAGAGCTGGATTCCGAAGGCCACGTGTACGGCGCGATCATCGCTTCACTGCGCGCCTACGACAAAGA
Source organism: Smithellaceae bacterium (assembly GCA_028693285.1). GTDB lineage: Bacteria > Desulfobacterota > Syntrophia > Syntrophales > Smithellaceae > UBA8904. The sequence goes on along the minus strand of JAQUVQ010000069.1, from coordinate 1,013 downwards.
CCTGCGGGCGGGCAAGTATGCCCGGTATCATCTGGCCTACTGTGCGCACTACCTGACCGACCTTTCCCAGCCGCTGCACAATATCGCCTATGACGATTTCAATCAGGCTTTTCATGACCGGAATGACGGCATTGTGGAGGCCGTCATTCTGGACGAGCCGCACCTCATCACCCGGCACATGTACCGGATCACCCTGAGCGATGAAACGTTTGAGGCGGACCTGGCGCGTGAAATCGCGCGCATCGCCAATCTCAGCCGCCTCCTTGGGTATCGGCTCCGCGCGGAAAACCGCGTCATGACGAAGGAGGAAGCCTGCGTGCAGCTGGGGCACAGCGCGTCGCTCATCCGGGCCGTTTTGCGGCGCTACCCTTAAGACCCGCCGTGGCTTTCAGGCGCGGACGATGTTCTGCGCCGGCGCAAATCCAGCCACAGGACATAAACGATCATGAAGACGCTGTACACGGCCGAAGGCAGCGCCGCTTCCTTCTCAAAGAGCGCAATCGCCAGGCCGCCGGCAATGCCCTGATTTTTGAGCGTGCCCAGCAGGACCAGGCTGGTGATGCGTTTGGGATCCTTCTTCAGGAGAACGCCCGCCTTTTCAATCACAAATCCCAGACCGAACGTGGAGGCCAGCACTACCAGTGCGGCCGGCGCAATCATCATCGGCCGCGCAAAGATCAGATCCCGGTTTACGCCGATCATCGAATACAGAACGATGAAAAATCCCCAATCCGTCAGCAGGCCGCGAAACGGTTCGATCCGCCCGGCCCAGTTCCAATACAGAATCAGCCTCGATACGATCAGAGGCAAAACGATCAAAAGCAGCATGATCCGGATCAGTTTGTACGGATCGGCAAACGCCGTCCCGATCCAGATCAGAAACATCAGGGGCATGATCAGCAGGGCCGCCAGATATGAGGCCACCGTCCCCGACAGCGTCCAGGAAAGATCGCCTTTGAGAATGACGGTAAAGGGAATGACCGCGACGGCCGGCGGAACGGCGGCAATCAGCA